>NZ_JAGCNF010000110.1 GCF_017646085.1 Campylobacter sp.
AATTAAATTTAAATCTTTAATAGCTTAAATTACCAAGAGACTAGAAATCTAATCTCTGGGTTTAAATTTACTCGCAATGCTTAGCCATTGCGAGGTTTATTGTTAAAAATTATTTATTTTCTAGTAACAATAAATATTATAATGATTAAATTTGTCGTAACTTAGCAATCTCATCACGCAGTGCGGCTGCCTTTTCAAACTCAAGATTTTTAGCAGCTTCCATCATCATAGCTCTTAACTCCTTGATCATCTTAGCACGCTCATTAGCTGGCATTTTTTCAAGCTTTTTAGCCTTAGTGTAAAGCTCTATAGTATCATCCTCTTTTAAACTATCTTCGATATTGCGACTTGCACTTTTTGGCGTAATACCATTTGCCTTATTATATTCATCTTGGTATTTGCGGCGTGCAGAGGTAATATCAATGGCTTCACGCATTGAGTTAGTAATTTTATTAGCAAATAAAATTACTTTGCCATTTACATTTCTAGCAGCTCGCCCCATTGTCTGGATTAAGCTAGTTTTAGAACGCAAGAATCCTTCCTTATCTGCGTCCATAACTGCTACTAAACTCACCTCAGGAAGATCTAATCCCTCACGAAGTAAATTTATCCCAACTAAAATATCATAATCTCCACGCCTTAGACCACGTATTAGCTCATTGCGTTCTACCGCATCAATATCTGAGTGCATATATTTGATTTTTAATCCAAGCTCTAGATAGTATCTTGTTAGCTCTTCGGCCATCTTTTTTGTTAAAGTAGTTATTAACACTCTTTCGCCTCGTTCTATTACAGCTTTTGCTCTATCATAAAGAACTTCAACTTGATTATCACTACTAATTACTTCAATTTCAGGATCTAGCAGGCCAGTTGGGCGTAAAATTTGCTCATATATATGATTGTTTGCTAGCTCAGTTTCATACTCATTTGGCGTAGCAGAGACAAAGAGAAATTTCCCTTTTTTGGCTATAAACTCATCAAATTTCAGCGGTCTATTATCTAGTGCGCTAGGTAGTCTAAATCCATACTCTACTAAGATCTCTTTTCTACTTCTATCGCCTGCGTACATTCCACGAAATTGTGGCAAGCTAACATGGCTTTCATCAATTATAATTAGATAATCTTGCCCATTCATCTCAAAATAATCAAACATTGAGTATGGTGTCTCTCCTGCTTTTTGACCGGTAAGATATCTAGCATAGTTTTCTACACCCTTTGTGCTTCCAGTAGTAGCTAGCATTTCTAGGTCAAATTCAACCCGTTGCTTAAGTCGTTGATACTCAACCATTCGCCCTTGATTTTCATAAAATTTAAGCCTTTCATCTAGTTCGGCTTCTATCCCCTTAATCGCTTCTTTTAAGCGATTTTCTCCGACTACAAATTGACTTGTTGCGTATAGAATAAATTTATTTAAATTTTTAGTTTTTTTATTCTCTAGTGCGTTAAAGTGATAAATCTCTTCAATCTCATCACCAAAAAACTCTAATCTAATAGCTTCATCGCAAAAATATGCCGGATAGATATCTACTACATCACCATTTACTCTAAAATCAGCCCTATCAAAGTAGCTATCATTTCGCTTATAACCCATATCAACTAGCTTTAAAAGTAGCTCTTTTTGGCTTATTTGCATACCACGCTCTAATGTAATAACCATACCTTTGTATTCAGCTGGATTACCTAGGCCATAATTTGCTGAAACACTAGCAATCACGATAGTATCATCGTGTTCGAGTAAATTTGCTGTAGCTGATAGTCTTAGGCGCTCTAGTTCATCGTTTATAGCGCTATCTTTTTCTATAAATAAATCCTGTCTTGGGATATATGCTTCAGGCTGATAATAATCATAATAGCTAATAAAATACTCCACATGATTATTAGGAAAAAATCCTTTAAATTCGCTATATAATTGCGCTGCTAAAGATTTATTATGCGTCATTATTAGTGTTGGGATATTTAACTGCTTTATTACATTTGCCATAGTAAAAGTTTTGCCGCTACCTGTTACGCCTAGCAATACGCTATACTTTGCGCCATTTTTAAATGCGTTTACAATATTATTAATGGCGTTTTGCTGGTCTTTACTAGGTGAAAATTTACTATTTAAATCAAATTTGTCCATATTTTTGCCTTAATTTTTAGTGATTTTACCATTTTTTATTTAACCAAAATTTTAAATTTCCTACACTAAAATTGCTAAAAAATAGCTAAAATTTAGCCCATATTTACAAAAAATATGATAAAATTATCCATTTTAATCACCATAAAATAAGGATTTGTAATGTTAGAAAACGGAAAGGTTTTAAATAATCTAGCTTCAAAAGTAACTGAGCTGATGCTAAAATATGAAGAAGTATGCGAAGCTAATGAGGCTTTAAGAAATGAATTAATTAGCGTTAAAGCACAAAACGAAGCTAAATCAAATCAAATAATGAGACTTGAAGAGGAGCTAAAAAATCAAGACCTAGCTAGCGATGATTTATTAAAGCAAGTTGAGGCTGTGCTTGGTCGATGAGACAAATCTCTTTAAATATAGCTAGTAAAGATTTTAATATTACTCTAGATGATGAATTTGCTGACTATTTTGAGGAGGAGTTACGACACTATTTGGATGATAAAAATCTCCTTACTATCAAGGCTTTGCTTACTGCCTTTATTCAAAAGTGCTATGAAAATTATGAGCAAAAAAATGAGCTAAGCTCAATTCTTGGCAATATAGACAAAGCCCTAACTCATGATAAAAGCATTTAGCTTAATTGAATTAACATTTGTTATTATTATCCTTGGTGTTTTGTTAGCAATAGCAGTGCCAAGGCTATTTTTTAGTAAAGATGATGCAAATTTACTCAAAATCAAAACCGATATAGCTACAATTCAAGCAAATATTCTCCACCAAAAAACCGCTCTTTTACTTAGTGCTAAAGTGCAAGAACCAGTTTTAAATTCGCAAATTTTAACTGAGTTAAATTTACACAAGTGGAGTATTGATAATCAAAATTTAGTTTTTGATAATAGCGTGAGATTTAGCTATGATAGCAATGCTACTATAAATTGTCTAAGCCCACAAGAAATTTGCGATAAACTAAAACTATGAACTACTATGAGATTGCCATAATAGGTGCAAATTTAGCTCCGCTTACATATGAGAGTCAGTGCGTGTTAAATGAATTTGAAATAGTTACTATAAAGCTAAGAAATAAAACTCAAAATGGTTGTATAATAAAAGCAGTACCAAAGCCAAATTTTAAAACATTGCCAATTATTGAGCGGTTAAATTTAACCTTTACGCAGCTACAAATTACACTGGCTAAATTTATTAGTTATTACTATACCTGCGAAATTGGTGTTTCATTAGGATTATTTGAACCTTTTAGCCATTATGACAAATCAAAGTGTAGTTTTATCAAAGCGCCAAATTTAAGCCCTCTACAGCTTGAAGCTGCTAAATTTATTAAAAAAAATCCTATTAGTTTGCTTTTTGGCGATACAGGAAGTGGTAAAAGCGAGATATACATTAGCCTAATTCGTGAGTGTTTAAACCTAGGTAAGCAAGCACTATTTTTAATGCCTGAAATTTCTCTTACACCGCAGATGCAAGAGCGCTTAGAGGCATATTTTGAAGATAGCGTAGGTGTGTGGCACTCTAAAATCACGCCTAAAAAAAAGCAAAATTTGCTAAGTGAGTTTAGTCAAGGCAAAATTCGCCTAATCGCAGGCGCACGCTCAGCACTATTTTTGCCTTTTAGTGATTTGGGGTTAATTGTAGTTGATGAAGAACATGATGAGAGTTATAAAAGCAACAGTGATCCATATTACAATGCTAAAGATTTAGCTATTTATATTGCAAATAAAATGGGGATAAAATGCATTTTAGGAAGTGCTACTCCTAGTCTAAATAGCTATGCTAAATTTCCAAATTTTAGGCTAAAAGGAAGATTTTACGCATCACAAAAAGAGTATATCTATGACCATAGTCCAACAGGATTAAATGAGTTAATTTTAGGTGAGATTTCACAAGCCTTACAGGCTAAAAAACAGGTAATAATATTTTTACCAACTAGAGCGAATTTTAAATTTCTAATTTGTCAAAAGTGCGGCCAAAGTATGCAGTGCCCATACTGTTCTATTGCCCTAAGCTTACATAAAAAAAATAGGGCAATGAGATGCCATTACTGCGGATTTGCTTGTATGATTCCTAGTGTTTGCCCTCAGTGTAGTAGCGATATGCTAGAGTCTCGTAAAATTGGAACTAGTGAGTTAGTCACTCAGATTAAAGAGTATTTTCCGCTTGCAAATGTGGCAAAATTTGACCGTGATGAGATTACTACACAAAAAAAACTAACAACTCTTCTTAAAAATTTTAATGAATATAAAATTGATATAATTGTCGGTACTCAGATGTTAAGCAAAGGGCATGATTATCATAATGTTAGTCTTGCTATTATTATGGGGCTTGATGAGCATTTAGATTATAGCGATTATCAAGCTAGAAGCAAAAGCTTAGCTTTAGCTATGCAAGTAGCGGGGCGCGCGGGGCGTGCTAGCTATGGTAGGGTGATTATCCAGGGATTAAAGTGTGAGTTTTTTGCTGAATATATGGATGAATTTGATCGTTTTATTGCTGATGAGATGGCTATGCGAGAGGGGTTATATCCACCATTTATGAGGCTTTTACGTATTAAAATTGAAGATAAAGATGAATCTAAGGCTGTAAGTAAAATGCAGCAAATTTTAGACAAATTAAAAAGTATGACCGAGCTAGAGATAGTAGGGTATGGTAAGTGCATTATAGAGTTGATAGCATCTAAGCACCGCTATCAGATACTTTTACGCTCTGCTACTCATACTCCGCTATTAAAGGCTAGTAAAATTGCTAGAGATTATGGTGCCTTACCTGATATCGATCCAGTGAATTTTAGTTAAATTTAGTTATTATTATAAAACAAAATTTAAAGGCATTGAAATAAATTTAGATAAAACCAAGCCTAGAAATCTAGGCTTGAAAAGATTATTCTATTAATCCTGAGTTTGCAATTTCTTTTTGACAAGTTTCCATATCAACTTGCATAAAAGTTGGAGTAATGTTAAAACTAGATTCATAATCCGCTTTAAAGCAATAAATTTTATTTTTTTCAATAAATAAGTTTACGCTAGGTCTTATTATATAAGGCGTAGATGAAGCCCAAAGTTCGATAAATTTCCCTGCCGGTATTTCAGTTTTCATATATGAGTTCATATGATACTTAGTCAATAATACATCTTTGCCGTTTTCTTTTATAAAAACATAACCTGGAGGCATAAGTTTAACTGTAATTGCAGAAGGCCATGAATAAATATATATCATTGCATTTTCACTATTGCTTGGTTCTTGAAAATGATCAAATTTTTTCCAATCTAAACCGGCACAACCGCTAAAAATAATAACTATTACAGTCAAAGATGAGATTATTTTTTGTATAAACATTATTTTATCCTTACTTTATCATCTAACTAGTTTGGTTTTTGATATTTCGGCTTTACAAGTTTCTAAATCTACTTGTTCAAATGTCGGACGATATATTCTAATACCACCACCAATATCAGCTTTAATACAATATATTTCTCCAGCCTCGGTATCTATTGTTATAGATTCAATCGATTCTGTTTCAGCCCAAATTTTTATCTCTTTGTCTGCTTCTACTTCCGCAATACTATAGCTTTTAGATACTAAATCACCTATTAAATAATCCTTTTTATCTTCGTTGATAAAAATCATTTCATGGCCAGTTCTTTCTTGTAAAGTATAGATATATATTATTGAGCTATTTTTTATAGGTTTTTGAAATTCACTAAAATCTTCACCGTTTGGATATATTTTTTTGGCACATCCTGTTAGTATTACAGCTATAAAAATTATAGAATATAAAACGAAATTATTTAAATACATCAAAATCTCCTTTGCTAAATTTTAAATTTATCTGATCATTTAAATTTTGTTGAATTCTAGGTATACATTGTTCTCTTAACTCTGTTAAATTTGAACTAGAAAATCCGCTTTCTGATTTTGCAATCTTGCATAAAGAAGCAAGAATAATCTCATTTGCTTTATTATAAAATTTTAACTGAGCTCCAAGATATAGAGATTTTTGACCTGCCGTAACCGATCCGCCAATCAAAAAGCCTAAAGGCCCTATAAATGTATTACCGAATTGTGCCCAGTTGGTATCGTTTACACTAGATTTAGTAGTATTGTTGACAAAACTATATTCCACGCTTATAGTAGCGTCATCTTTTATTATAACATTACTTGGGAGATACTTTTTCATATAAGTTTTATTGCTATCAAATTTAGCGTAGATTATATGTTGGTCTTTGCTAGATTCAACTATTTCTGGCAAGATTTCAATTTTTGTTCCACACCCTGTTAAAGTCAAAAACACTCCAGCAAAAATGGAATATTTAAATACCTTAAACATTTTAATCCTTTTTGTAAAGTCAGCAATATAAATTATAAGATATTAAGTCTAAATTTTTAATAAAATTATGAAATAATATCCGAATTTTTATTTAAATACAAATCTGCTAATCTAACATTTATGAAATACACTATGCAAGATAAAGCGCGAATACTACGCACCACTACTAGAACACTACAAAGATGGCGAACTACTAAGCCAGAGTTATATGCAATTATCGAAGCTGGATTTAAACTGTATGAGATGATTGAGAAAGAAGATGAGATAACTAGGGATATTAAAAATATATTAAAAGAATCACTAAAAAATAGATAACTTAATTATATTTACTTTTAATGATAACTTAAAGGGCTTAAAGTGGATAAATGTAGAATATCTCTAAGCTACTTTTTTACCCACTTAAGCCAAATATATAGCCAAAGACCAAAGCCAAACATAACAATAGAGAGAATTTGTCCCATGCTAAGTCCAAAAGCAACAAACCCAATACCAAAATCAGGCTCACGGTAAAACTCGCAAATAAATCGCATAATCGGATAAAGCATTGCATAAAGGGCAATTAATTCACCGTTAAATTTCTTATAAACACGGTAAAAATATAAAATAATAAATATCACTAATCCTTCAAGCATGGCTTCATAAAGTTGGCTAGGATGGCGTAATACGCCTGCACTTACTACACCCCAGCTCACATCAGTAGTACGACCAATTAACTCTTGATTTAAGAAATTTCCAACCCTACCAAAGATATAACCCAATGGCACGCTAATTGCTACAAGGTCAAGATATAAAAGGATATTTTGCTTAAATTTATAGCAAAACAAAAGAGTCGCAATAATAAATCCAACAACAGCACCATGGTAGCTCATTCCACGAATACCGACAAATTCGCCATTTATAAACGGATTAAATATCTGCCACGGCTGAGTAAGATAATAAAGCGTATTTGGATCGTAGATGAGTATATATCCTAGCCTAGCGCCTAAAATTACACCGATCTCTACCCAGAAAAAATAGCTATCTAAGAGTGAATTTGAGATTGGTAGTTTGTCTTTTTTAACAAAAAATTTAGCCATCCAAAGTGCTACTAGCAAGGCTAAAACATACATAATTCCATACCAGTGTACATTTAATCCAAATAGGCTAAATGCCACTGGATTCATATTTAAATAGATTAAATTCCAGCTATTTAATGTCAATTTTTAACCCCAAATTTGTCTTAAGAGTTTTTATAAAATCCATTATAAATTCACCCATAGCTTGATAATATGGAGTTTTGGCATTATAACGCAGAAATTTAGCAAATAACACCAAGCTAGGCAGGAAAAAATCAACCAAATACATTCCAAGAATTGTATGAGTTTTTTCATTTGTATTATTTTTAAATATAGCGCTAAGCAAAGCAAACATATTTGAAACATGGGTAGCACGCAAGTTAGTAAATGGCTTATCAAAGTTAAGCTGTTTATACAAATGCTCTATCTCTTCATCGCTAATTTGCCTAAAAAATTTGAGTGAGCACGCAACTTTAAAATTATCTAAATCTGCAGCAATCTCCTCAGCTTTGCAGTGCATTAAAGCTCTAGCTAGCAGGGCGCTACCTTTTTGATTTTCTAGATTTTGGGTTTTTATCATCCAAGTTGGCTGTAGTTTTTTGATCGCTTCATCAGTTATTGCATTAGCAAAATTGCTTGCAAAAACTAAGCAAATCATAGAGTATGCATCGGCTACTTTCATTATTTTCCTTAAATTTTTTGACTGATTTTAGCTAAATTTTGCTTAAAACTCAGATAGGCTTTTGATGGCGTCTATTCCATATTTTTTTTGAATTTGTATTATGGCATTGCTTATTTTGCTATTTTTTGGGCTTTGATTATCAAATAATGATAGTTGTTGTGTTTTATCAAATCCAGCTGCACAAAGACTTAAATAGTCTATCTCGTACTCTTTAAATTTATCTAAATTTACAAATAGCTCTTTAGTAATTCTTTCTAAAAATTTATGGGTAAAATTAATATTAATAGTAGTGCTTATACTTACTTGCGTTTGTCCTTTATAGCGGAGTTTTAATTCGATTTTGCTTGGGGTTAGGGCAAGGGATGCTACTTCAAAATATAGATGCCTACACAGGGTCATTAATCTTTTATTTATATCATCTCTATTTTTGATTGGGGTAAAACTTCTAGCTATAGCTAGGGATTTTCGTGGTTGATTTTTAATAATTTTATCTTGATTGAGTAAATTTAGAGATTTATAAAGATTTATAGCATTTTTGCCTAATTTATCAAATATATGTTTAGCATTTATAGCATCTTTGATAGTTGTAATTCCATATTTTTGCAGGCTCTTGTGTAGGCTTTTACCAACTCCTGGAAGTTTGCAAATTTGTAGATTTTCTATCTCTTTTGGACTAGTTATTTGATATATTTTGCTAGGTTTTGCTATATCGGTTGCGAGCTTTGCTAGTAATTTATTTGGGGCAATTCCTATACTGCAAGGCAAGTTTAGTTTATTATTTATCTCAAATTTAAGTTTATTAGCAAATTCCAAAGGATTGCTATTAAATCTTGTCCCAGTAAGATCTATAAAATACTCATCAATACTATATTTTTCAATTTCATCAGTATAATTAAGCAATAGATTATAAAGAGAATTTGAAAGCTTATGATATAGCGCAAAATCTGTTGGGACTATAATTATCTCAGGGCAGAGTTTTTTAGCTAGACTTGAATGCATAGCACAGCTTATCCCCATAGCTCGAGCCTCATAGGTTGCACTTAGTATTATGCCGCATTCATGATAGTCTCCAAAAATGTCAAATTTATTTCCACTTGCTACTGCTGCCTTTTTTCCAATTAGGCTTTTATCTACGGTTGCAGCTGCACTGATGAAAAATGCATCAAGATCTATATGGATAAACACGATTAAATCTTAGCTAGTTTTAATTTTAAAGAGTTTAAAACTACGCTAATAGAGCTTAGACTCATAGCAAGTGCCGCCCACATAGGCGTGATATGAATTCCAAAAGATGGCTCTAAAACTCCAGCAGCAATTGGAATGCAAATCGCATTATATCCAAAAGCCCAAGTTAAATTTTGTTTTATAGTCGTACTGCTTTTTTTAGCTAGATTTATACTTTTTATAACTCCAATTAAATTATTTTGCATTAAGATTATATCAGCACTATTTTTAGCCAAATCGCTTCCAGAGTTCATCGCTATAGAGATATCAGCAGCTTTTAAAGCAGCAGCATCATTGATTCCATCAGCTATAAAAATAACCTTGCCTGATTTTTTTAAATTTTTTATTATCTCATACTTTTGCTGCGGTAAAACTTCGCTATAAACCATATCTATGCCAAGCTCTTTGGCTACTAGATTACTGATTTTACAGCTATCACCGCTTAAAATTACTGGGGTTATATTTTGAGATTTTAGGTTATCTATTATCTCTTTTGCATTTGATTTGATAGTATCGCTAATAGCTATATATCCGCTAAATTGACCATCAATTGCTACTAAAACAACTCCATATCCAGCTTCCATTTTTTGTTCTATTATAATCTTTTGACTCTCATTTATATGTATTGAGTTTAAATTTAGCAATCTTTCATTACCTATTAAAACCTTATCGCTTTTAATACCAAGTCCGCTAATATACTCAAATTTACTTTGAAATTTGATATTGATTAGTTCTTTTGCATAGTTTGCTATTGCATTTGAAACCGGATGAGAATTAAGTGCTGATATATTAGCTACTAGAGCTAAGTCGTTTTTATTAAGGTTAGTTTCTATAACGCTGATATCTCCAGTTGTAATGGTTCCAGTCTTATCAAAGACAGCAAATTTAATATCACTAAATTGCTCTAAGGCGATTGGATTTTTAATTAATATTGAGTGTTTTAGGGCTAGTGATATAGCACATACTATAGCAATTGGTGTAGCAAGCCCTAAAGCACAAGGGCATGATATGATAAGCACACAAATAGCACTTAAAATACCATTAAATTTCATACCAAAACCAGCCCAAATACAAAATGTAATCACTGCAATACCAACTACTAGAGGTATAAAAATATTTGCTACTTTATCAGCTATACGTGAGATAGCTAGTTTTTTACTGGCTGCGTTTTGAATAAGATCTAGAATTTGGGATAGTAGGGTATTATTTTGACTTTTGGTAACCTTGATTAATATATGGCCGTTACAGTTTAGAGTACCGCTATAAACCATCTGGCCAGTGCTTTTATATACTGGCATACTTTCGCCATTAATTGCGCTAGTATCTATCTCAGCACCGCCATTTTCTATTATTCCATCACATGGGATTATGGAACCAGTTTTTACTAAAACTATATCACCAATTTTAAGATTACTAGCTAAAATTTCTTTAGCGCTTCCATCACTAGATATGATAAAGGCTTTAGTTGGGCTTAAATTTATTAAAGATTTTAGATAAGATGATGCAGTAGCTTTAGCTTTACCCTCTAAATATCTACCAAGTAAGACAAAGGTAATAATCATTGTTGCGCCACTAAAATATAGATAGTTTAAATTTTGCGGAATATGATTATAAAAAATTGTAGCAAAAATCGAATAGCAAAATGCTGAGAATGTGCCTAAAAACACAAGTACATTCATATCATAATTGCGCTCTTTTAAGCTTTTTAATGCATGAGTATAAAAGCCAAATCCACAGTAAAATACCCCAACAAAAGCTAATGCAATCATAAATAACATAGGCATATGGTTTGATTTACTCATCTCTGCCCACATAAGAATAGCGCTAATAATAGAACAGATTATAAATTTATTTTGGTAATTTTTTAATTCTTTATTTTGAGCATTTTCAAGCTCATCTTGATTATTTACAATACCAAAACCAAGCTTAATAATCTTACTTTTTAATGCTTCTATATCAGTATTTTGGTCATATTCAAATACTGCACAATGAGTGTTAAAATCTACATTTGCAGATTTTATTCCTTGGATTTTAAGTGCTGATTTTTTGATAGAATTTGCACAATTTACACAGCTCATTCCACTAATTTTTAATTCAATTTTATTCAAGCAAATTCCTATAATTCTTTAATAACTTCAAAGCCAAGCTCATTTAATTCATCTATAAATTTGGCTTTATCATCACTATTTTTTATATCTATTTTAAGAATTTTTGGTTCACATGATAGATCGATATCTATATAGCCAAATTCATCTTCAAGAGAGTTTTTTATCAAATTTACACAGCTTTGACAATTAATATTTTTAACTTCTAATTTCATAATTTTTCCTATTTTGATTTTGAATTTCAAAAATTATATAATTATATAGCTAATTAATATTTAACGATTTTTTGCTATAATTTACGCTTTATAAAATCCAAAAGGACAAAAATGGGACGAGCATTTGAGTATAGAAGAGCTAGTAAAGAGGCTAGATGGGATAAGATGAGCAAGTTATTTCCAAAATTAGCCAAAGCTATCACAGTTGCAGCTAAAGAGGGTGGAAGCGATCCAGATATGAATCCAAAACTACGCTCAGCAATAGCTACAGCCAAAGCTCAAAATATGCCAAAAGATAATATTGATGCAGCAATCAAAAGAGCAAGCGGTAAAGATAGTAGCGATATTAAAACTATATTTTACGATGGTAAGGCAGCTCATGGTGTGCAAATTATTGTAGAAACTGCGACTGATAATGCCACTAGAACAGTAGCAAATGTTAAGGCTATATTTAATAAAAACGGTGGCGAGATATTGCCAAGTGGAAGTCTTAGCTTTATGTTTAGTCGCAAGGCGGTTTTTGAAGTCGAGATGCCATCTAGTGATCTTGAAGAGCTTGAATTAGATCTTATTGATTATGGTCTTGAGCTATTAGAACAGAGTGAAGATAGCTTGATGATATATGGTGATTATACAAGTTTTGGTACGCTAAGCGATGGAATAGAAAAGTGCAATCTAGTATTAAAAAAAGGTAGTTTGCAATATATTCCAAACTCGACAATCACCCTAAGTGATGAACAGCTTGGTGAGATAGAAAAACTTTTAGATAAGCTTGATGATGACGACGATGTACAAGCTGTATATACAAATATAGAATAATTAGACATAAAAGGATAAAAATGGAAGAGTTAAAAGTATATGATATAGATTCTAGCGAGTTAGCTAAATATAAATTCGCAGTTATAAAAACAGATAAAGGCGATATGATAGCTGAATTATACCCACAAGAGACGCCACAAACTGTGGCTAATTTTGCAAATTTGGCAAAATCTGGATTTTATGATGGATTAAACTTTCATAGAGTAATTCCAAATTTTGTTATCCAAGGTGGTTGCCCATATGGTAGCGGGATTGGCGGTCCAGGCTGGAGAATTAAATGCGAATGCGTAGGACAAAAACGTAAACACAATAGAGGTAGCTTAAGTATGGCTCACGCTGGAAGAGATACAGGTGGTAGTCAATTTTTCGTCTGTCATAGCGCTCAGCCACATCTAAATGGCGTACATACTGTCTTTGGTGAGTTGATTAATGATGAGAGTAAAGCGGTGCTTGATTCTATTAGACAAGGTGATAAAATCACTACAATTGAGATTAAAGAGAGCATATAATTAATCTTTTAATGATTCAGATTATTGCTACTGATAATCTGAATTTAATTTAAACTATTTTTGATATATTTTAATATTAAGTCGGATTTAACTACGATATTAGTATTATATCTAGATTTAATTTTACTTTCATTAAGGATGCATATGAAATTTACTACTTTATTTTACGCTATTTTTGGTGCGATTATTACTGTAGTCGTTTTAAATTTAGTCGCTCTATTGGGGGTGATTGGTGTACAAGATGAGCTTATAGAAGCATCTGAGAGAAGATATCAGTCATATATGTTAGCTGATGAACTTCGCCAAAGCTCTGATGATTTAACTAGATTAGCTCGTACTTATAGCGTTACAGGTGATAGTCACTATATTGACCAGTATAATACTATATTAGATATTAGAAATGGTAAAGTTCCAAGACCTATGAATTATGAAAGAATTTATTGGGACTTTGTAGAGGTTAATAATCAAAAACCTCGTCCAGATAGTAACGAGACAATTGCTTTGACTAAAAAAATGGAAGCGTTAGGCTTTAGTAGAGCTGAGTTAGATAAATTAAAAGAGTCTGAGGCTCGCTCAAATCACTTAGTAAATATCGAAACTAGAGCCATGAATGCGGTAATGGGTAAATTTATGGATAGTAATGGTCAATACACCATCATAGGTCAGCCAGATGCAGGTCTAGCAATTGATTTAACTCATTCTAAAGAGTATCACATTGAAAAAGCTAAGATTATGGAGCCAATTGATGAGTTTTTTGTGATGCTTAAGAGTAGAACAGATCAAGAAGTGCAATCTAAAATCGATAAAACTACGCTATATTTTGATGCTGTTTTAGGATTGTTTATTATTAACATTATTGTGATTGTGCTTGGTTCTATTGTTCTTCGTAAAAAGATAGCCCAAATTGAGCCAGTTAGCGACGGACTTAGAGGATTTTTTGCCTTCTTAGGTCATGAAAAGGATGATTGTAAAACTATCGATATTAGTTCAAAAGATGAATTTGGCGTAATTGCTAAGATGATTAACCAAAATATCTTAATTTTACGCACACAAATTAATTCAGAACGCAAATTTATTAATGATACAGTAAGCACTCTTAAAGAGCTTTCTCAAGGTAGTTTTGATGTGCGTCTTCATAGTAAATGCGATTCACCATTAATGATTCAATTGCAAGATACATTAAATAATATGGCTTTAGCACTTGAGAAAAATATAAATGAGATAGTAAAAATAATTGGAAAATACTCAGAGCATGACTATACTCAAAGAGCTTCAAATGAGAACTTAAAACACTACTTGCTCAAAATGGCTGATGGTGTAAATGAACTAGGAGATGCAACAGTAGCAATGTTGCGCTTATCAGAAAAATCTAGTCAAACACT
>NZ_JAGCNF010000111.1 GCF_017646085.1 Campylobacter sp.
CTTCAAATAAACTCAGCCAATGAAGAAACCAAGCAAGGCGTAGATCCAAAAGATGCTATAAATATATATAAAGAGATTCAAAGTAGATGCGTTAATCTAAATTTAATTGGCGTAATGAGCATTGGTGCTCATAGTGATGATATAGATGAGGTCAAAAAAAGCTTTGAGATTACTAAAGAGATATTTGACTCTTTAAAACCCCATGGGGCTACAATCTGCTCAATGGGGATGAGTGGAGATTTTAAGCTAGCTATTGAGTGCGGCTCAAATATGATAAGGCTTGGCACAATCTTATATAACTAAGCTTTTTAAGGGCTTTTAGCCCTTATTTATTACAATCTCATCATTTATAGCATCTATGGTTATGCTATCTCCACTTGCTATCTCATCTTTTAAAATCATATCAGCTATCTTATCCTCTACTAACTCATAAAGAGCTCTACGTAATGGTCTAGCACCATATACTATATCAAATCCAGCTTGCGAGATTAAATTTATAGCATTTTGGCTTAAATTTGCTCTTATACCACGACCAAGCAATGTAGCCTCAAGCTCTTTAAACATTATATTAACAATTGCACCTAGCTCATCTTGACCAAGCGGATTAAAGATTATCGTATCATCTAATCTATTTAAAAATTCAGGTTTAAAATACTCTTTTAAAGCCAAGTTTATCGCATCATCTCGCTCTTTGCCACTTAAATCCATAATAGCTGATGAGCCAATATTACTTGTTAGAATTATTATAGTATTTTTAAAATCAACAGTAACGCCTTTACTATCAGTCGCCCTACCATCATCTAAAATTCCAAGTAAAATATTAAATACATCTTTATGAGCTTTTTCTACTTCATCAAATAAAATTACGCTATATGGCTTTCGTCTTACTGCTTCAGTAAGCTGTCCACCCTCTTCAAAACCCACATATCCAGGAGGAGCACCAAGAAGTCTGCTAACAGCGTGTTTTTCCATATACTCACTCATATCAAATCTTATCATAGCTTTTTCATCATCAAATAAAAATTTAGCCAATGCCTTAGCGCTTTCAGTTTTACCTACCCCAGTAGGCCCAAGGAATAAAAAGCTACCAATTGGGCGATTTTGACTGCTTAAACCAGCTTTATTTCGCTTAATTGCCCTAGATAGAGCATGCAATGCCTCATCTTGGCCAATTACACTTTGTTTTAAATGGTTTTCTATATTTAAATATCTCTCTTTTTCATTTGATAGCATTTTGCCAGCTGGTATGCCAGTCCATTTACTCAAAATTCCAGCTACCATATCTTCATCTACTTCATTGCGTAATAACACTCCATCTTTTTTCATCTCATTCCATTTAAGCTCTAGATCTGCGATACTCTTTTGCGCTTGGGGAATTTGACTATATCTAAGCTCGGCAACCTTTTCAAATTCACCATTTCTTTGATACTCATCAGCTTGCATAGATAAAGAATCAATGAGTTTTTTACTTTGGCTAATTGAGTCAAATACATCTTTTTCATTTTTAAATTTCATCTCTAAAGAGCTTTTTTTCTCATTTAAATTTGCTAGTTCTTTTTCTATTTGAGCTAGACGCTCACCATTTTTATCCTCGCCTTCCATTTTTAGAGCTTCTTTTTCTACTATTAGGGTCTCTATCTCTCTTTTAGCTTTAGCTAGCCCAAATGGCTCACTCTCTATTTGCATCTTTAATTCTGCAGCTGCTTCATCTATTAAATCAATTGCTTTATCTGGCAAAAATCTACCACTTATATATCTATGGCTTAGTTTTGTAGCTGCTACTAAAGCACTATCAGTGATAGTTACATTGTGATGCACTTCTAGCCTATCTTTTATTCCACGCAAAATTTGAAGTGCTTCATTTACGCTTGGTTCTGCTACATTTACTGGTTGAAATCTTCTTTGAAGTGCAGCATCTTTTTCAAAATATTTTCTATACTCTTTTAGAGTTGTAGCTCCTACAGTATGCAGCTCTCCACGAGCTAAAGCTGGCTTTAAAATATTAGCTGCATCCATAGAACCCTCACTAGCTCCAGCACCTACTATGGTATGAATCTCATCTATAAATAATATAATATTTCCAGCTTTTTTAACTTCATCAATTATTGCTTTTAGCCTATCTTCAAACTCGCCTCTATACTTTGCTCCAGCAATTAATGCGCTCATATCAAGCGCAATTACCCTTTTATTTGCCAGTGTTGTAGGGACTGATTTTTTGACTATTAACTGAGCTAATCCCTCTACAATTGCAGTCTTACCTACACCCGGTTCACCTAGTAAGATTGGATTATTTTTAGTTTTTCTAATTAGAATTTGCATCATTCTAGTTATCTCTTCATCTCTACCTATTACAGGATCTAATTCTCCACTAGATGCCTTTTTAGTTAAATCAATTCCAAATTTACTTAAAGAATCTAGATTTTCATCAGCAGTTTGAGTATCTATACTCTTTCCACCACGCATTGCCTCTAGCTCTTTTTTGATTTCAAGCAAATCTATATATTTAGATAATATTCCTTTGATTGGTTCACTATCTAAATTCGCAATTATCCAGCTATCAACTGCTATAAATTTATCTCCAAGACTAATCATCAAAGCCCTAGCACGCTCAAAGCTATCTACTAACTCATTTGATATTTTGATATTATTTTTTGATACATTTGAACTTTGAGGTAGATTATTAGCACTGCTTTTTATATCTAATACTAAGGCCTCTTTGCTCACATTTGCTCTATTTAAAATTTGATTTAAAATAGAATTACTATCAGCGCTTAAAGCCCAAAGCAAGTGCAAAAGCATTACTTGAGGATTTTTATTGCCAATAGCCAAAGATATAGCACTATCGATTAAATCTTGACTCATTGAGGTGAGTTCATCAAATATATTTGCCATATTTTCTCCTTAAACTTTATATGAGTAGTATTATATAACTTTAGTCTATATTTGTCAAGGTTTGGCCAAATTTAACCCAATTTGGATTTAATTTGATTAATATTTTTTACTTTAAATTAATATATTTTTAGGTAAAATTATTGATTTTAAATTTTTGGAGTTATGTGTTGAAAAGCAGTAAAATTTTACAACTAGCTGGGTTTATCAGCGTAATAGCAGCCAGTGCTATTGCTCTAAATGCCCAAACCGCCCAAGATGAGAGAATTCAAGCTCTATCAAAACTAACAAAAACTATCGCCGTAGTAGAAAAATATTATGTCGATGATATAAATTTCACCCAAATCGTAGATAAAACCATATCTGGACTTTTAACAAACTTAGATGCACATTCTGGATATTTAGATGAAAAGGCATTTAAGGATATGCAAATTCAACCCAAAGGTGAATTTGGAGGCCTTGGAATAACTGTAGGAATAAAAGATGGTGCATTAACAGTAATCGCTCCAATAGATGATACACCAGCATATAAAGCTGGAGTAAAATCAGGCGATGTAATTTTAAGAATAGATGGCGAATCTACCATAAATATTACAATTGATGAGGCTGTAAATAAGATGCGTGGTAAGCCAAAA
>NZ_JAGCNF010000112.1 GCF_017646085.1 Campylobacter sp.
CCATTTTATTTAGATATATCATTTGCAATATAATATAAACCAATTAACTATGCGAATAAATTTTAACTTCATTTAAAAAAAACTCATAAACTTGTTGTTGAAAATGTGCATCTATCTCATCGCTATTAACCATCAAACGACGCAAATGCGCAAAATCAATTTTTTTGACATATCTTTTTGTCATTTTTAGCTCATAATCTATATCTTTTAATAAAGTATCCAAATTTAGCTCACCACCTTGTGTAGCTTTGATCACATACTCTTTGACTGTTTGAACTAAGATATGAATACGTTTTTTATCATCACCATAAATATCCTTTGCAATCTCTACTACATCATCATAATCGCTATCTAGTAAGCTCTTTTTAGCTACCAACATCGCAGCTAAAATTTTAGCACGAAACTCTAATGAATAGTAATGTGGGACAAAAAGCTCACGAAAAATAGATAAAAAATGCAATTTATAGCTCATCATAATCCTAATTTAAGTAAAAAATAGATATAATTTTAATTCGCCTTTCCTTAGACCTGTGCAATGCTTTTAAAAAGCACCGCTTCAGGATGGGAACATAGCAGAGCACTTTTTAAGAGTGTGTGCCGCAGTCATCTGGGGAGAGGTTTTCTATCTCTAAGTCTTTTATAAATTCTATGCAAATCTTATCAAAATTTACACCTTCAATTTTTGGATTTTTCTTAAACTTAGATCTAATATTTTTAAATCCTTTAACTAAATCTTTACTTTTAACCCCATAACTAATAGATAATCCAGCCTCAACAAAAGCAGCTAAATTATCACAATATTTAAGTGCTTTGCCATCAATACTATTATACTCATTGCTATTTACATTATCCATACTTCCATGATAAGCTTGTGGTGTAATGCGATTTATTCGGTTTTCAAATTCATCTTTTTTTAGCATGCCATTCTCATCTCTAACACCTAAAATATAACTAAACTCATCTCTAAAACTTTGTGGAATATATGGCAAAATTTTATCTTCGATTAATCTCATTTCATATTCGCTAATTATCTCATTTAACCCATCTATACCATATTTTACTGGACTAATAATATCACGAGTAAGACTCTCAGGCAGATCATGAAACAACGCACAATAAAAGTTATTTTCTAATCGTTTATCACACGCACTAACCTTAAGTGAATAAAAATAACCAAAAATCGCTACAACAAGCATATGACCAAGCACTGCAGTCTCTGGAATTCGCTCAGTCTGTGCCCAACGCTTTTGAAATCTTAATCGTCCGCTTAAATCAACAATACGAGCAAGCTTTTGATTCATTGCAATCTTACGTACTCCAATAAGCTCATAATAATCTTCAAGCTCCTCATCAACTTGTTGTTTTAACTCATCTATACCATTTAAAAATTTACTAGTTTGATAGACAATGCTAAATTCCCATTTTGTAGCTAGATAACTAGCAGCTTTTAAAATGAGTTTTTCTTTTTGATGTGTTTTATCATCTTGAAAATATTTAAATCTTTCTAAGAATTTACCATCTTCAATATCTTCTATAAGTGGCTCTAAATTTGTTAAAATCCAGCTATTTATCTGTGCTGATTTAGTCTTTTGAATTTGATGAAAGACATCTGGGCGGATATCAGTTACTACAACTCTACTAAGAAACTCAAAAACTCCACCCTCAATAATATAGCGCATGTCCACATCATTTTCAAGTTTTGCAATAAAATATGCAATTATAAATTTATGTGCTTGTTTATCTAATTCGACTAAATCAACCATCTTAGGATAGTCATTCCATCTAGAGATATTTGCTGCTTTAAAGATATGTTCAATGAGCTTTGAATTTATCATTAATCAAATTTCCTAGTATTCTCACGTGTAATTGCACTAGTATCATATTTTTTCTCACTTGTCATATTGCTATCAATTTCGATTACAGTATGAACATTACCTCTTGGGTTAAAATCCCCAACTACTCTTAGATATTTTGGTTTTAATCTACTAAAAAGTGTTTCATAAATTTCATTTACACTATTTTCATGGCTGATATGACGATTTAAAAAGCTATTTATATAAAGTTTAATCGCCTTTAGTTCTATGACAAATTTATCAGGAACATATGTTACATAAATTGTAGCAAAATCTGGATAACCACTACGAGGACAAAAACAAGCAAATTCAGGTAGAGTTATGCGAATTGCATAATCTCTATTAGCTGTATTTGGCCAAATTTCAAAATCTTTATCAAGATTAAATTCAGTTATAATTTTTTCACCATATTTTAAATTTTCCATTTTTATCCTTAAACATCTAGATGTTTTACATCTTTAGCATGAGATTGGATATATTCACGGCGTGGTTCAACCTCATCACCCATAAATAGTTCAAATACATCGCTTGCACTTTGCATATCTTTTACATCAATTTTAAGTAAACGGCGATTTTCTGGATTCATAGTAGTTTCCCATAACTGCTCTGGATTCATCTCACCAAGACCTTTATAGCGCTGAATATATGCACCTTTTTTAGCACTTTTTTCGATGTTTTCTAATACTTCAAGTGGATCACCAGGTAGATCTATATCACGCTCTTTCATTTTAGAATATATATGTACAGCCTCTATATATAATGGATTTACAAATAAACTATCATTAATAATCAATTCTTCAAGACCATTTGGAGTTTGAACATAAACTCTAATCTCATCTTCACTAATATATGAATTTAAAATATTATAATTTTGACTTTCTAATTCAGCCTTAATTACCTCAAAAAGTTCGCTAAATTCATTACTAATAGCATCAGGATTTTCAATCATATATCTAATAGCAGTTAGTACATTAAAACGTTTTTTAAGCTCATTTAAAACTGTTCTATAAGCACTAATTAACTTTAAATAATCAATTAAATCATTATTTCCAATTCCTTCAAAATCCTCATTCTCAATACCAGTTTCTATCAGAAATTCATTTAAAGCTTTTTCATCTTTTAGATAAATTTCTTTTTTACCTTTTTTATATCTATAAAGTGGTGGCTGAGCTAAATAGACATTTCCATTTTCAATAATTGGTGTAAGGAATCTAAAGAAAAATGTAAGAAGTAGAGTTTGAATATGACTACCATCGACATCAGCATCAGTCATTATAATAATTTTGTGATACCTTAGCTTATTAGCATCAAATTCATCTCCAATACCACAGCCAAATGCTGTAATCATATTTTTAATCTCTTCAGATTTTAGAATTTTATCTAGGCGTGATTTTTCAACATTTAAAATTTTACCACGAAGTGGAAGAATAGCTTGAAATGCTCTATCACGGCCTTGTTTAGCTGAACCACCTGCAGAATCACCCTCAACTAAGTAAATTTCACTTTCACTTGGGTCTTTGCTTTGACAATCTGCTAACTTACCTGGGAGTGTTCCAACACTATTTAAGCTATCTTTTTTACGTGTTAAATCTCTTGCTTTTTTAGCTGCTTCTCTACCTCTTGCTGCTATTAAAGCTTTATTCATTATAGCTTTAGCTTCATTTGGATTTTCTTCAAAATATTTACAAAGTACTTCAAAACTCATTTTTTGTACGATTGGCTTTACATAGCTTGAACCTAATTTACCTTTTATTTGACCTTCAAATTGTGGTTCAGGAACTTTTACACTAACAACAGCAATAAGCCCTTCTCTAATATCATCGCCAGTAATTTTAGTATCTTTTTCTCGTGCTGAGGCATTAGCTGAAATATAATTTGTAATTGCTCTAGTAAGTCCAGCTCTAAATCCAGCCTCATGAGTACCGCCATCTGGAGTTTTAATATTATTTACAAAACTTAGCAAATTTTCACTATATGTCTCATTATATAAAAGAGCAAAATCAACTATAACATCATCTTCACCACCACTAAAACTAACTGCTTTACTAACTGGATTTGATTTATTCATATCAGTTACAAAACTCTCAAGCCCACCTTCAAAGTGATATGATTCTTTAAATCCATCTCTTTGATCTTTAAAATTTATAGTAATTTTTGGATTTAAATAGGCTAATTCTCTAAATCTTTTAGCTAAAATTTCTCTATTAAATTCAATAATTTCAAATATACTTTCATCAGGCCAAAATTCTACACTAGTTCCAGTTCTGTTAGTTGTTTTTATTACTTCTAATTCGGTTTGTGGAATACCAGCTGCGAATTCTTGACGATGTAATTTACCATCTCTTTTAATATTTACTACTAATTTTTTAGATAAGGCATTAACAACTGAAACACCTACACCATGCAAGCCGCCACTAACTTTATATGTATCCTTATCAAATTTACCTCCAGCATGAAGAACAGTTAAAACAACAGTTGCAGCTGATATATTTTCAGTTGGATGAATATCTACTGGAATACCTCTACCATTATCAGTAATTATAGCTGAACCATCAGTAGTAAGTTCAATATCAATTGTATCACAATGTCCAGCCATAGCCTCATCTATAGAATTATCTACTACTTCATAAATCATATGATGAAGACCATTTATATTAGTATCACCAATATACATACCTGGACGTTTTCTAACAGCTTCAAGTCCTTTTAAAACTTTAATATTTCCAGCACCGTAATCTTTTTTTATTTGCTCATCTAAATTTTGATTTGTTTGCATTTTAATCCTTAAACATTTATAGGCATTATTACTGTTTTTAATTCTGCACAACTAAGTACAAATGGAAGTCCTTGATCATTATAAGATAAAGTAAATTCACTATCTTCAATACTTGATAAGAAATCTAGAATAAATCTATTTTTCATTCCAAGAATTATAGTTTCATTTATATCAAAATTTTGTTCAATTATTGTTTTAGCTTCGCTATTGTCATTATTAATGCTTTCAAATGATATATTTTCAGGTGTTATTGTAATTTTTATAATTTCTGAAAGCATTGAGATTGTTTTAATTCCTTCAATCATCTTTTCACGGTTTAGAGTTATATTAATTTTAGTTTCTTTTGGAATAACTCTAGTATAATCTGGATAGCGGCCATTAATTAATTTTGTAAAAAATTCAAAATTTTGACTAATAGCAATGAATATATTTTCATCATAATAAATTTCAATATTTTCATAGAATATTTTTTGAATTTCAACTATGGCTTTTTTAGGAATGATTATACTAAATGGTTCACTATTTGATTCTATGTCTAAAGTATAGATACTTAGTCTTCTTGTATCTGTACCAACTAAGTTTATATTGTTATTTTTAATATCAATGAGTGCTCCGGTTAATTCTATTTTTGAATTTGCATTTTCAATTGAATTTGTGATTTTTTTTAGACTTTTACTTAGGTTTGCTGCATTTATATTAAAGCGTTTTTTATTTTGGATTGTTGGAAAATCTGGAAAATCATCAGCTTTTTGCATTGGTAAACGATATTTTGAGTTATTTTGTTTAATATAAAGATGATTTTGATTAGTTTCTAAGATAACTTCACCATCTTTTAAGCTTTTTATGATATCAAGAAGTTTTTTACCATTTGCAGTAGCTATTCCATCTTCAATTATATTTACATTTGAGGCTTTATAGCTTAGACCAATTTCATTATCTGTAGCTTTAATTGTTAGAATTGAATCTTTTGCATTTATGAATATGTGAGATGTTATTGAACTAAGATCTTTTTTATCAAGATAAGGGTTTGTATTTATGATAATTGATTCTAAAATATTCTTTTTGATTAAAACTTTCATTTTTTGCCTTTATTTTTTAAATTTATTTTTTCTTTTTAGTTGGTTTGTTGATTTTGTGAATAACTACACAAAACACCGCAAAATCGGGTAAATTTTATTGAAAAACTTTGAAGGGAATTTTCACACATATTCACTATTCCTTTGATAATATTTTATTTTTTAACTCTTCTAATCTAGCTTTAAAATAGCTATCGTTTTCCATTAGATTATTAATTTTTTTAATATTGTGACTAACTGCGCTATGATCTTTTAATCCAAAGTGTGAAGCTAGTTGTGGCATTGAATTTGGAGTTAGAGTTTTAGCTAAATAAATGCATATTCTACGAGCTTCTACAATATTTTTAGTACGATTTTTGCTTTTTATGTCACTTGGTTTAATATTCATTTCATGTGCTACATCTTTTATTATATTTTCTAGACTTATAGCTTCTTTTTTCTCTTTGATTTGATCTTTTATGACATTTTTGGCAAATTCAAGTGTGATATCTTGGCGCATAATATTTGCAAAAGCGTTAATATTTATAATTGCGCTTTCAATTTCTCTAATATTATCACCCATATTTGAAGCGATATATTCGATTATATCATCGTTTAGATCAATTTTGTCAAATTCACACTTGGTTTTTATAATCCTAATTTTTGTATCTAATTCAGGTGGGGTAATATCAGCCATTAATCCCCATTCAAAGCGACTTTTTAGACGCTCTTCAAAATCTTTTAACATTTTTGGAGGTTTGTCTGAGGTCATTACTATTTGACCTTTTTTAGCGTGAATTTCATTAAAGGTGTGAAAAAATTCCTCTTGTGTTTTTTCTGATTTGTGAAAAAACTGCACATCATCAATCAGTAAAACATCGCAATTACGATATTTTTCTTTAAATTTATTCATAGTTCGGTTTTCTAGATTTCGTATAAAATCACTAGTAAATTGTTCACTAGTTATACAAATTACTGTTTTGCCATTTTCTAGACATTCATTTCCTATGGATTGTAAAAGATGTGTTTTACCAAGACCAGTTGAGCCGTAGATAAATAGCGGATTATATGCTTTTCCTGGATTGCTTGCAACTTGTTTTGAACTAATAAATGCAAATTGATTAGAATCGCCAACAACAAAATTATCAAATGTATAGCTAGGATTTAATAGTGAACTTTGACTTCTAATTTCTTTTACATTTACATCTTTTGATTTTATACTTAAATTTGCCTTTTGGGTTGTGATTAAAACCTCAGGCTTTATACCTGTGTGAACTTCGTAGATATTAGCTAGTTTATTAGCATATTTTGTTTGGATAAATCTGGCTATAAGCTCATTAGGAGCGATGAAAACAACTCTTTGAGAATTTGAACCTTTTTCGCTAAATTTAATCCGTGAAATGTAATTATCCATCTCGCTTTTGGAGATCTCTTGACCCAAAATTTCAAGCGCTTTTGTGCCTAGCAATATTTTCCCTTTAAATTTATTAGCTAATATTCTACTAAAAATTTAATTAAAAATGACTTATTATGATATTATTATAAATTAAATTCACTAAAGATGTGAATAATGTGAATAACTTAAAAGGATATATGTGAAAATCTTAGGAATAGACCCTGGTACTCGCAATTGCGGCTATGCGATAATTCAGAAATTTGGCAGTAGAAAATCACTGGTTGAGGCTGGACTTATTAAAATAAAACAAGACGATTTACAATTTCAAATTACTCAGCTTTGTGAAGGTTTGGATCTAATATTTAAAGCACATAAAATCGATGCAGTAGCAATAGAAGATATATTTTTTGCTTATAATCCAAAAACAGTTTTAAAACTTGCACAATTTCGTGGAGCTTTAATGCTTAAAATTTTGCAAATTCATGGTGAATTTAGTGAATATACTCCACTTCAAATCAAAAAAGCTGTAACAGGCAAAGGAAAAGCGACAAAAGAGCAAGTTTCATTTATGGTAAAAAAGATGCTAGGAATAACTAAAGAGATAAAGCCACTTGATATTACAGATGCAATAGCAATAGCTTTAACTCATAGTTTTAATATAAAATCTTAGTAATTATAGCGTTTTATATCGGCTTGAAGTGGGTCAATGGCTTTACTTTTAGTTATGATTTTATGTCCGGCCCAAATAAGCAAAAATAGCCATAATCCAATATAACTAGTAAGAAGTGTGGTAAAATCTCTACCTTGTATTAAAGCTTCATAGTTTTGTCCAATTATTACAATAATACACATCATAAGTGCTAATATTGGCCCAAGTGGATACCATTTTGCTTTAAATGGTAGATCATTTACATCTTTACCTTGAGCGATATAGGCTTTACGAAATTTATAATGTGACCAGGCTATTCCCGCCCATGTGATAAATCCAGCTAAAGCTGAAGCATTAATAAGCCAAAAATATGCCGCACCATCTCCTAAAAGTGAGGTTAAAAAGCAAGCTGCACCTATAATCGCAGTAGCAATTAATGCATAAATTGGAACCCCTCTAGAATCAGTTTTTGCAAATATTTTAGGAGCTTTTGAACTTTTAGCTAAAGCATAAAGCATTCTAGTGCTTGAATATAATCCGCTATTTCCAGCACTAAATATCGCAGTAAAGATAACAGCATTCATCACGCTAGCTGCAAAAGCTACTCCAGCTCTATCAAATAAAATAGTAAATGGACTTTGAGCAATATCTGTTTCGCTATTTTTAAGTAAATTTGGATCTGTAAAAGGCAAAAGTGTACCAATAATAAAAATAGCAAATATATAAAATAATAAAATTCTCCAAAATATAGCATTTATAGCTTTTGGAATGCTTTTATTTGGATCTTTAGCTTCTCCAGCAGCAACTGCTACTAATTCAGTACCTTGAAAGCTAAATCCAGCTACCATAAAGACAGCTAATACTCCTAATGCTCCACCGACAAATGGTGCGCTTTGTCCTGTAGAAGTATCTTCTAAAAACCAGTTGTTAAATCCACTAACATGGCCATTCATAATACCAAAAATCATAGCTAAACCAAGCATAATAAATGCTATTACAGCTAGTACTTTTATTAGCGCAAACCAAAATTCACTCTCACCAAAAGATCTAACACTAAAGTAATTAATAAGTACAATTCCAGCTAAAAACAACCCTGACCAGATCCAAGCAGGTACATCAGGAAACCAAAATTTCATAATAATAGCTGCAGCTACAAGCTCAGCAGCAACTGTAATAGCCCAGTTAAACCAGTAGTTCCATCCAATAGCAAATCCAAAAGATGAACTAATAAATCTACTTCCATACTCATGAAAGCTTCCAGCTACAGGCATATATGTAGCTAATTCTCCTAGACTTTGCATTAATAAATAGACCATAAAACCTATTAATGCATAAGCTAAAAGCGCTCCACCAGGTCCAGCTGTAGCAATAGTATTGCCACTAGCAACAAAAAGTCCTGTACCAATAGCACCGCCAATTGCAATCATATTTAAATGGCGTGAGTGCATTGCTCGTTTTAATGTATTTTGATTTGACAAGATAATCCTTATTAAATAGAATTAAAAGATTCATAGCTAGAATAGATCTTAGCTATGAATTAAATTTATTGACACCCTTCACACTCAATGCTACGATCAATTGGTTTATTATCGAGTTGACTTGAGTCTGGGCTTTCACTTCTTAGGTAGTATGTTGATTTTATTCCTAAAGACCATGCTAGCATATATATATCGCTTAGATATTTTCCGCTTGCTTTATCTAAACTCATAAAGATATTTAGACTTTGGCCTTGATCGATCCATTTTTGACGGATTGCACCAGCTTTGATTAGCAGTCTTTGGTCTAATTCATAGGCTGGGGTATAATATTGCCAAGTATCTGGACTTAAATTTGGTACTACACATGGAGTCATACCGCTTAGATTTTGTTCAAACCATTTTCGCTTATAAACTGGTTCTATTGTTTGGGTTGTGCCTACTAAGATACTAATGCTTGATGTTGGTGCAATTGCCATTAAATAGCCATTTCTTATACCATCTTTTTTTACCTTTTCTCTTAGTTTTGCCCAGTCGCAGTTTCCTTCATCAAATAGACTTCCACCACGATTTACCAAGGCTTTTGCATTTTGATTGGCTAGGTCAATTGGAAATATTCCTTTTGACCAGTTTGAGCCTTCAAAATCTGGATATACACCTTTTTCTACTGCTAAATTACTTGAGGCATATATAGCATTATAGCTAATATTTTCCATAATTTCATCTATCTTTTCTAGATGTTCGTAGCTACCCCATTGTATCTGTTTAGTAGCTAGCATCTCGGCCTCTCCCATCACACCTAGACCAATTGAGCGACTAGCTATATTTGTATGTTTGACCTTAGCATGTGGATAAAAATTTAGATCAATAACATTATCAAGCATTCTAATAGCAATTGGTGTAACTCTAGCGATATCTTCAGGAGTATTGATCTTGCTTAGATTGATGCTAGCTAGATTACATACGGCTGTTTTGCCATCTGTTAGTCCTTTTTCTACTATAAATATATCTTTATTATTTAATCTATCTAAAGCAGTAATTTTTTTAGCTTTTTTAGTATAGCCTCCATCTACAGTTATATCACTATTTTCATCAAATAAATCGTAGCTTCCATCTGTATATATTACCTTTGTTTGGTAATAGTTTGGTTCTGTATTTTGAAATATCTCGGTACATAAATTTGAACTTCTAATTATACCTTTATGGGAATTAGGATTGGCTCTATTTGCGCTATCTTTAAAACATAAAAATGGCATACCGCTTTCAAAATAACTAGTAAGAATTTTTTTCCATAATTCTTTTGCTTGGACTACACTTTTGGCTATATCTGGATCATTTTCATATTTGATATATCTATCTTTAAATTCATCTCCATATAGATCGCATAAATCTGGTGTATCAGCTGGGTCAAATAGTGTCCAGCGTTCATTATTTTCTACCCTTTGCATAAACAAATCATTAATCCATAGTGCTGGGAATAGTTCGTGAGCCCTGCGGCGTTCTTCGCCTGAATTTTTTCTAAGGTCAAGAAAATCACTAACATCCATATGCCATGGTTCAATATAAACAGCAATCGCCCCTTTTCTAGTACCAAGCTGATCAACAGCAACAGCAATATCATTTGTAACTTTTAAAAATGGAATTATTCCACCAGCTGCGTTTTTGTGTCCATCAATGCTACCACCCATTGCACGGACTTTAGACCAATCCCATCCGATTCCACCACCAAATTTAGATAATAAAGCCATCTCTTTATAACTATCAAAAATTCCTTCTATATTATCAGGTGTGCTTCCTACATAACAACTAGAGAGCTGGTGCCTAGTAGTTCTAGCATTTGATAGAGTTGGAGTAGCTAGCATAACTTCAAATTTACTAATGATATCATAGAATTTTTTTGCCCAGCTTTGTGAGTCTAGTTCATTTTGAGCTAAAAACATAGAAATTGCCATAAACATTTGCTGAGGAAGTTCTATAGGCTTTCCATTTCTATCTTTGATAAGATATCTATCATATAGGGTTTTTATACCAAGGTAGGTAAATTGCATATCACGTTCTGGTTTGATATATGCGTTTAGATCATCTAGGTCATATTTTTCTTTAAGACCTAGCAAAATTCTACCTTCCTTTTCAGCTTTAATTAGATAATCTTGAAGACTATTATATCCACTAAATCCAGTAGCTTTATGGTATAAATCATATAGAAATAGTCTAGCTGCGACAAATGTCCAATTTGGCCTATCTATGTCAATCTTATCTACTGCAGTTTTAATAAGGGTTTGTTGTATCTCTTCGGTTGTGATATTATCACGAAATTGAATTTTTGCATCAACTTCAAGTTCGCTTAGACTGACATTATCTAGCCCTTCTACTGCTTCGCTTGTGTATTTTTTAATCTTAGAGATATCTAGCTCTTCGGTTCTGCCATTTCTTTTTATAACTTTCATATACCGCTAGCCCTTATTTAAATCTCAAACACACGTTTAAAAATCGCATCTACATTTTTTGTGTAGTAAGAGTAATCAAAGCACTCTTTTATAGCATTTTCATCTAGTTTTTTTCTCAACTCGCTATCATTTAGTAGGTTTTGAAGGAATAGACTTTCGCCATTTTCATTGATCGCTTTTTTGCCCTCTTGGAGATCTTCCCAAACTTTCATAGCATTTCTTTGGACGATTTTATATGCATCTTCTCTGCTTACTCCAAGTTTTGGAAGTTCTAAAAGGACTCTTTGAGAAAATACTAATCCACCAGTTAAATTTAAATTTTTCATCATATTTTCTGGATATACGACTAAATTTGCTAGTAGGCCATTTAATCTATTTAGCATAAAATCAGTTGTGATAAAAGCATCTGGTAGAATAAATCTCTCTACGCTTGAGTGACTGATATCTCTTTCATGCCATAGTGCTACATTTTCCATTGCTGGAATAGCATATGAGCGAATCATTCTACATAATCCTGTTACATTTTCACTTAGTACAGGGTTTCTTTTATGTGGCATTGCTGAGCTGCCTTTTTGCCCTGGAGAGAAGTACTCTTCTGCTTCATAAACCTCTGTTCTTTGATAGTGGCGAATAGCAACAGCAATTTTTTCACAACTACTAGCTAGTATAGCAAGTGCTGAAATTACTTGAGCGTAACGATCTCTTTGGATTACTTGATTACTTGCTGGGGCTGGATTTAGGCCTAAATTTTGACATACTAGTTCTTCAAGTTCAAGTGGGGCATGCGCAAAATTTCCCATTGCTCCACTGATCATACCAGTGCTTATTACTTTTTTAGAGTGCATTAATAGTTCATATGCTCTTTTAATTTCATCGTGCCAGATTGCAAGCACAAGTCCAAATGTAATAGGCTCACCATGAATACCATGACTTCTACCTACCATTAGAGTATTTTTATGCTCGTTTGCTCTTATTTGGATTGTATTCATCAAAGTTTTAACATCATCTAAGATTAGCTCCATACTATCTTTTATCTGCAAAGCTACAGCTGTATCTATACAGTCGCTACTAGTCATACCAAAATGGACAAATCTACTCTCATCTCCAAGGCTCTCGCTAACACTTGTTAAAAATGCTATAACATCATGTTTTGTAGTTTTTTCTATTTCATCTATACGAGCAATGTCAAATTTAGCATTTTCACAGATCTTTTGACAATCGTTATCTGGAATAAATCCTAGCTTATTCCAAGCTTTTACTGCTGCTATTTCAACCTTTAGCCATGCATCATATTTAGCTTGCATACTCCACTTATCACTCATAACTTTTCTAGCGTATCTTTCTACCATTTCAGAACCTTTTTTGCTGATTTTTTATATAATAGTTAATCTAATATTATATAAAAAATGTTCTAAAAGTTAGGTTAATAAATGGCATATGTTAAGATGAAAATTGGTGAATTTATCGGGCAGAAAACTTATCAAATTTTGTTATCTCGTGGCTATACAATGAGCCAAGCTCAAAAGCTTTGTGATAAGGGTAGATTAATTGATAAAAATGGTGTGACATTAGATAAAAATAGTACTGTAAATGGTGAATTATTTTTTATAGATTATGAGTGTAAGCCAGTGGGAGTAAAGCCGATTTTTGAGTGTGATGAATTTGGAGTTTTTGATAAACCAAGCGGAGTTTTAACTCATCCAAATGGTAGATATTGTAATTATAGTTTATGTGATGAAATTTGGGCTTTATGGGGAAAAAA
>NZ_JAGCNF010000113.1 GCF_017646085.1 Campylobacter sp.
AAATTTTATCATCTATATCAGTGAAGTTTTTTACAAATTTAACATTATATCCAAGAGAGATTAAAACTCGCCTAAGCAGATCAAAGCTAATACTAGATTTTGCATGCCCTAGATGCGCATCATCATAAACAGTTGGTCCGCAGACATAGATATTTATATCATTGCCATTAAGTGGAACAAGTTTAACTTTTTGTTTTAAAACTGTATCATAAATTTGCATATATTATATCCTTTAATTCTATTAATAAATAGCCAAAAATTACTGCTAAGATTATAGTTATTAGATTTATCCTATTAAAGATTATATCCAAAAATTGCCTAATTCCAAATACAAAAATCGCATATCCTAGTAAAAATAGTCCGCTAATACTCCCAGCAAGTGCTAGTCCGCTTGCTCCTAAAGGTTTAAAAAGAAGCAAGCATAAAGCAGTATTTATAAAAAGTGAATATATAGCTATTTTAGCAGCGATTTTTTGCTGCATTTTAGCATATAGCCAGAGCGAAAAGAGCTTATAAAGCCCAAAAGGTAAAAGTCCTAACATATACATTTGTAAGACCTTAGCTGATTCTATAGTATTGTTAGTGTTAAATTCACCCCTTTCAAATAGTAGCCAAATAATCTCATTAGCTAAAACAAATCCACCAATAGTAGAAAAAATCAATAAGAAAAATAGTAAACTAAAGCTTTTTTTTAGCAAATTTATGGCGTTTGTATCGTTGTTAGATTTTATTGCTTTGGCGATTTTAGGAAATATTGCCATAGAGAGTGCAATAGCAAAAAGCGCTAAAGGTAATTGAAAGATTCTATTTGCGTAGTATAGGTAGCTAATTGCACCAGTAGCTAGAAAACTAGCAATAAAAGTGGAGATAAAGTCACTTAGTTGATTGGCGCTACTACCAATAATTCCATGGCCAAAATTTTGCCAAAAGCCTTTAGCTTTGGCTCTTTTACCTTTTGCAAATTTGATAATTCCAAGACTTAATAAACGGAGTAAATTTAATCTTTTAAGTGCGATAATATGAGATAAAACCTGCAACATTCCTCCAGCTACAACCCCCCAGCTAAGATACATTGCAGCACTTTTTTGGTCTAAATTTAATGCTAAAAACAGAGCAGTTATCATCGAGATATTTAGCAAAGCTGTACTAAAAGCCGTAGTGGCAAAGTGATTTTTATATTGAAGAAGTGCTGAGAGTAGTGTAACAATAAAAATTGCCAAAAGATACCAAAAATTTATTCTTACTAATGGAACAGCTAGAGCAATTGTCTCAGGACTAAATCCAAATGCAAGCGCCTTAGTAGCTAGCGGAGCAAAGAGCATCACAATAAGACTAAGACCAAGCATCGCAAGGCTAAGTTTGATTAAAATTTCAGCGCAAAATAAACCTTTTTGACTAACTTTTACTAAATTTGGCATAAAGGCTTGAGAAAATGCACCCTCTCCAAAGAGTCTACGAAATAGATTAGGCAGCTTAAACGCTACAAAAAATATATCACTCCAAATACTTGCACCAAGAGCATTTGCCGTCATTAAATCTCTAATAAATCCAAGCACTCTAGAACATAAAATCCCGATACTATTTGTAAAGAAATGTCGCAGCAACTATCAAATCCCAAATTTAAAAATTATGTATTATACTTAAAATTAATTTGATTTTTTATAAAATTTCTCAAACTTACTCTGTAAAAATAGGGCTAAAACAATCAAAAATCCACCGATTGTCATCTTATAAATATCAAAATCTACTCCCCAAAAAATTGCATTTACTAAAATTGCTATTGGAATTATAGCATTATTCATAATTGCTAAAGTGCCACTATCTACCATAAGCGAGCCGCTACTCCACAAATAATAGCCAAACCCAGAAGCTACTACACCAAGGTAGAGTAAAACTACCCAGCTTTGTAAATTTTGTGGAAGCATTGTAAAATTCCCAAAGAGAATAAAGCTAACTCCTGAAACCAAAACCGCCCCAAGATAAAAATATCCAAAATTTGATCTATTATCTTTTAAATTTTTACAAGTAAGCTTATAAAATGCTTGTGCTGCCCCAAAGCAGATATTTGCCATCTGCACGAGTATAAATCCATATAAAGAATTAAGGCTCCAACTTTCAAATTTAATAATAAAAGCACCAATTATACATAAAGTAATGCTAATTAAGTATAGTTTTTTAAATTTGCATGATATAAGATCATAGATTAGGCTTAGATAAAATGGTGTAAATATAGTAAAAAGAGCAACTTCGCTTACGCTAAGATATAAAAATGAATGGTAGTAAAATATACTCATAAGACCAATTTGTAGGCCGCCAATAGTGATTAATTTTAGCTTTAAATCAAATTTTAACTTTAAATTTAAAAATGGTAAAAATATCAAAAACGCTATACAAGAACGAAAAAGTATAGCAAAATAGTTATCAACAACTTCGACGATATAGTATCCAATAAGTGGAAATGAGAATGCACATATCAAAGTTGTTACCCATAAA
>NZ_JAGCNF010000114.1 GCF_017646085.1 Campylobacter sp.
AATTTGTGGAAAAATTTAGTTATAATACAAACGCAAATTATACTACAGATTAACTCTTTAGCGTTTGAAATCACCTAAAGGTGTTAACAGATCGGGGCAACTGCCATATGGCACCCCCGGTATTACTCTCTATCGTCGCAATAATTTTTAAATTCACACTGCATACAAGCGGCTATACTAGCACAACTTTGCGGAAATAGCTCTTGATTTAACATTTTATTAATCTTATCTATCGTGCTATTAAATTGAGCTAAATCATCGTTTTTTATATCAAACATCTTAAATTTAAGATTATTGCTACAAATTAGCATTATCTTAGAAAATGGTTTATTAAAATGCTTACTAGCTAGTTTTGAGTAGGCTATAAGTTGCATTTTAGTGCCTTTATTTAGTATTGGCTTGGTTTGATTTTTAAACTCAGCTACAATTATCTCATTTTGGCACTCTAGCACCAAATCCGCTACTCCTTGCATAGATGAATCTTGCAAATATAGATTGCTATATGCTTTTATAATTGGTAGCTTAAATTTGATAAATTTTCTATTTTTAAATAGTTCGTTTTGTTTATTGTGATATTGTGAGCCTGAGCTTACATACTCTGGATATACTGGCTTGATATCGCAAAATGTATAAAAATATAAAATCCTAGGACAAAATACAAATTGTCTAATATGGCTAACTAAAATCATCTAAATAATCTCATATATTTTACTCTCAAAACACTCTTTGGTATAGCCTAAAGTATCATTAAAATCTAAATTTACAGATGTGATGATGGCCTTATCACTTTTAGCGCAATATTTAGATAAAAGCTCTTTAATAGCGAGTTTTTCAGCTTTGCTTAGCTCCCCATAAAATACTGATTTTTGAACAGCTAAAAGTCCAAAATCTTTTAATCTTTCAAATAGCTTGGTTCTGTTTTTACTATTTTCTATATCGTAGCAGATTAGATATCTCATTTACCACCTAAATATATATGATTTATACCTACTATCGCCACAAAAAAATGCTGAAATTTTATATACTTGGCGTTGGATAATACTTTCTAAAGTAAGCTTTTTGTGATTATAGATAAGTTTTTTATTTAATGAATTTAGTATATTTGAAGCTATTACTTTTTTTAATTCTGCATTTAATTCGCCTTTGAGAGATGAGCGAATTTTAATAATATTTCTATCTACTATAAAGCTTCTATACTCCTCCATAATATCTAAGGCTAAAGATGGCTTGGCGCTTCGCATAGTATGCAAAACTCCAAAATATGGATTTAATCCGGCATTTATAATACTTTTATAGATTATATTTAATAGTATTGCATAGCCATAATTTAAAGCTTGGTTTGATATTTCGCTGCTTGCCCTTTTAGTGCGGTGTTCAAAACTAGATGGTAAAAGAGAGTTAAATTTAAGAAATTCAAAATATCTATGAGCGGCATTAGCCTCAATACTAAATATATCATTTGTGTCTATTATTTTTGAGCTTTTTAGTGTGTCAATTGCTTTTTGCATAGCAATTCATGCAATGTTTTTTTGCTCGTTATTTTTATTTCTAGAAAAATATAAAATTGTAGAGCGTTGATTTTTAATCTTGCCGATTATTAACTCTTTGGCTAATATCAATCCCTTGGCATTATCTTTGGATGAAAATTGCTGCTTTAATACATTTACTCCTTTATGTTCATAAAGTGTATGCGTAGCACTAAATGTGTTAAAGTTTTGATAAAAAATCTTTATCCCACGCACACTACAAGCAAAGATTAAATCACTAGAAATAGTTATACCATTTGAATTTATAGATATGGTTTTTAATGATTTAAGGGCTATCTCTTTTATTATCTCTTTATTTTGATATATTACTATTCTTTGAGATTTTAATCCTAAAAATAGCCCAAAACTATTAATAACTAGATGTTTCATCGATTAAATTATCTATCATTATTTTTTTATTCATAGCCGATGTTTGTTTTACACAGTATGCGATTATTAGGCTATCTTTTGTATCTTTGATTATAGTTATTTTCTTATCTCTTGGCTCTCCTAGCAGCTCTTTAAATTCACCACTTAAATATTTATCTATAAACTCATCACGGCTAGTTTGGTCAAGTAAATTATAATCTCCAATTTGGCTTTTATAAAATTCAACCTCTATATCATGTCTATTGGCTTGAGAGATTATAAACTCAAGTTTTATAATAGCTGATGGGAGATTTTTGGTTACTAGAAGTTTGTAAATTTGCTTTATATTTTGAGATTTTAATTTAATTATATTTATAATATCTGCTATTTTACAAGGCAATATATTTTTGCTAAAAAATGGAATTTTGATTATATTTTTACTGTCTAAATCTATATATGTTTTAGTAGCTATATCTGAATTGCTAAGTCCAGCATATCCGCCATTTTTCCTTATAATATATTTAGAACTTGCTTTTATAGGCAAAGAGTAAATTACGCGAGATCTGTTTCTACTTCTTTTGGCTTGTTTGGTATAAAAACACTCTTTAAACAGCTCTTTTATCTCTTGATGCTTTAATATGTTTTTACCATCTTTTATCTCTATAATCTTGCTTTCATTTGCTTTTAAGATATGATAGAATTTATCGATATTTTTTGTTTTTATTTTTGCATCTGGTACTTTTAATTCATTTTTATTATCAAAAAACATACTACTTTTATCTTCGTTTTTTATAGCAAATATATCTTTTCGTATATAAGAACATAGATGATTGTCTAGAAATTTGAGTTTATTTAATAATTTAATATCGCTATCATTAAAGGCTTTAAATAATAGATCAAAAACTTTATGTGAGCTTATATAAAATTTACCTGATTTAAAATCGCTAGTTATAGCAACCTTTTTGCCATTTTCTTTAGTATGCAAAAGCCCAAGATCAAGCAAGATATTAGCTTCTTTATCTTTTAATATATTGGCATTTTCATAAACTAAAGAATATATGCCATCATCAAATAGCTTTTTACGAGCTATTTTATTAGAGTTTAACTCTAGATATTTTTTACTTTGCATAGTCATTTTATTGCTATACTCTGGCTTAATATGATTATAATCATACTTAAATTCACGCTGACCTTTTGAGTTATTTATAAGTTTGCTATTAGCGTAATAAAATACTATACTAGCATCAATGCAGTGACTATGGCTATCTTGAATTTTAGCTTTTTGTAGCTCTTTATCCTCTTTGCTTAGTTCGCTTCTAATTGCGCTTACTAGTTCTGCATTGATGAAATTAACACTAAATTCAATATCTTGATTTGATTTATTTAGCTTATCTTTTACCTTTTGTATTAAAAGATTTACAAAACGCTTTTGAGTGCCATTAGAGTGAGTTTTGATTCTATCTAGTTTTAAAATTTCAAGCGCTTTTGCAAAGCTATTTGAATCTTTATAAAATAGAGCATGTCTAAGTGCGATTTGCTCAAAGCTATTAAGATTATCGTAATTTGTAAATTTATTAATACCTATCTTTGCCATCTGTGTATCTATAAAATTCTTAAACTCATCAAGATTTTGTACTTTTATAATTTTATAAATTGGATTTAGATAATTTTGGTGTAAATTTTCTAAAGTATAGCTTTGATTGCCCTTTTGTAAATTAGCAGTAGAGCTAGCTGGGATTAAATTTGCTCTAGAATTATACAAGCCTTTAGAACGAGGCAAGATATGATCATATTCGCAGTTAATCTCATCTATCTTTTGGCCTGAGTATGGGCAAATTATCTCTTTAACTTTTTGACGTTTGCTTATTAAATTTAAGTTGCTAGCACTATTTTCAAAACTAAATTTATTCATCTCTACATTTATAGTTATATATGATATATCTTGCAAAATTTCTGGCTTAATAGCGGTGCTAATTTCATACGCTAAACGATTTAGATACATCTCTATTTTGCCATTGATAAGTCTAGCTGAATTAGCTGGCAATCTAGTACAAATAGCATTTTGTGAGCCAGAACGAATTAAATTTTCTAAAGTATGGCATTTGCAAGTTTTTAAAAATCCACGATTTTTCTCATCATAGATTATATCTCCTAACTGGCTTAGATAGTTGATATTTGTATTTAAATTATTTTTATCAAATGGTAGTTTAAACTCAAATACGCTATTGTGGTTGTTGATATTGTGAGCTACTTTTGGATATAGCTCTAGGATTGCTTGGATGTCTTTATCGTTAATTTCATCATTATTTAGATTATGATAGAAGCTATTTTGATAGCTCTTTTTTAATTCATTTAAATCTCTAAAAAACCCTTTATAGCCCTTATTACCTTTTATTTTATTTTTTAGCATAAACTCTTCTAGATTAATTACATCATCTTTGGTGATATTTTTTCCAAAAAGAGCTGATATAAGCTCATTTTTATTTCTATTTTTATGTGGCGTATTTTTGCCACATGGAATTAATAAATCATTAGTTATTATTCCTTTTTTTGCGTTATCTACTTCGTTATAGTATCTCCTAGCAAGCTCTTTAAATTCTCTAATTTCATCACTATTTAACCTAAAAGTATCGGCAAATATTTTGCTATTATTATCAAGAGCTCTTGGATATAGAGCTGTATCCATTAGGCTCTCTTTTGAGATATCTAATACTCTTTGTAAATATTTAGCGATATTATTTTCATCTATATCATTAAGGCTGATTAACTGGCCATTTTCATCTCTTCTTATATGCGCAAAATCATCGCTATTTAAAATTTTATAAGTTAAATTTACTAGACTAGGAGTAATTTTATCAATATTTAACATCAAAGTATTGCATTTTTGTGGATTTTTATTTTTACGATTTTCGTATGGTGGGATAGTAATTACTGGATCGATACTTTTTAAATACTCTAAAGCCGATTTTATCTTTAAAGAATTTAGCATATTTAGTTTATTATTATTTTGTATATCAGTTATATACTCCATATAATTGATATTTCTTATTATATTTTTCTTTAGCTTTGCATCATCAAAATTTATATTATCTAGATATTTATTATTAAAATACCTTCTTAAAATTCGAGTTTGGAAATTTGAAATATTTCCAACAAAATTATAAAATTCATCTAAATTATCAAATTTATCAGATTTTTGGATTATAAATTCGCAATCTTTATAAATTAATTCTTTTATATCTTTTAAGTAGCTAATTCTATGCTTGTTATTTTTATCAATTTCATTGCATATACTTTGAATTAAACTTTGTATATTTTTACTAGCTTTTATGGCTTTTTTATTTTCTTTATCTATATTGTTTAGAATTTGACTTTGAGTTTCTAGTATCTCTTTAATTTCATCATTTGAGTGATCTACAACTATCTCATTTAGAACTTGCTCAAACTCATCTTTATTTTTACTAAGTCCAAATATATACCCATCTAAACTATTTAAAAAATTAACTATATTATCATCTAGGCTTTCATTAAATTCGATATTATGATAGTTAAAACCACGATTTTTAAAAAGTCCATAAATCATCTCTTTTTGACTTTGACTCAAGTTATTTATAGGCAAAATCTCATTAAGTAATCTTAAAATAAATCTATCCCTATCATAGCTACGCCTAGCATGGCGACGTGCTGTTCTATCACTTTTAGAAAATGTCAAATTTTTATCAAAATATATATTAAACGCATTTTTATAAATTATAGAATCCTCATTTGTGATAGCGATAAATACGCCATTATTTGCAGCGCCCATATCAATATTTATAGACAATTCATTCATAAACAACTCCAACTATATAAATGATTTTGATTTTAATGAAATTTGGCTTACAATGGTTTAAAATATAAAATAAGTTTAGAAAATTAAGAAAAAATTGATAACTAAATATCTATTAATACTAACTAGCTTATCTATGCGTGATATTAAATTTATTAAGACTCAAAATCGCTACTAGCTTTTGATCTGCTAGTAGCTACAATGATTAAAGCGATTAGATTAATAAAATAATCTCTTTAATTATATCCCAAATGCACTTGGTTAAAACCTAATTTCCTTTAACGCTTAACTCTTTTAAGAACTCTTCTATATTATATTTAGCCCTATAAGTTTCACTCATTAAGTGTATCATTATATCGCCAAGATCAATTACTGTCCAATCATCGCTGCTTTCTACACCTAAAAAATTCTCACCAGCTGGTTTTAATTCAGTTTTTAAATCATCAAGTAAAGCAAAGCCATGACGAGCAGCCAAAGTAGTAGCTACAACTACAAATTTGCTTAGATAATCTCTACCTTGCATATCGATAATTTCAATATTTTCAGCCTTTTTATCATCTAAAAGCTTAACAATTCTATCTATTCTATTTTGCATTTTTATCCTTATAAAAACTCTGAACGCTACTTAAAATAGCAGTTGGCACCTGCTTGAAATTTAGCTCAGATTTAATCTTTGAAGATGAGATTTTAACATTTATATCAAGTTTTTGCAAATTTTCATCTATTTTAATATCATCTCTACACGCTACAACAAAGCTTACCAATGCTTTTAACTCATCATATCTATGCCATTTATGCAAGCTATTAAGCTGATCAGCACCGATTATTAAATAAATTTTATCAGCATTAAATTTATTTTTAAAATATATTACACTCTCAATAGTTGCTACAGCTCTATTTTGGGTAGTTTCATAATCGCTTACTATAATTTTTGAACTTAAATTTTCCCATAAAGTCCTACACCACTGAAGCCTAAGGGCTGGCGGCGCCCCAAAAGCGCTTTTAAATGGATTTAAAAATGTTGGAATTATAATAAGCTTATCAATATTTAAATTTTTAAGCGTAGATTTTACCACCTTATCATGGCCAAAGTGAGGCGGGTCAAAACTTCCTCCAAAAATGGCTATATTCAATTTTTTTTAACCTTTTTTTTAGTAAAATTAGCCCTAATTATACCCAAAAAGGATGAAAATGGCACTTAAAATAGCAATTAATGGTTTTGGAAGAATAGGTAGATGCGCTGCTAGAATTATACTAAATAATCCAGCAGAGTATGAATTATGCATTATCAATGATACTGCTGAGCGCAAAATGACTAGATATCTACTAAAATATGATACAGTTCATGGCGAATTCAATCAAGATGTAGAGGTTATAAATGATGATTATATCTTAGTTGGCGATAAAAAAATTAGAGTATATAGCACAAGAGATATAAATGATATGGATTTAAGCGGAATAGATGTAGTACTAGAGTGTACTGGTAAATTCCTTACAAAAGAGAAATGCCAAACTTATATCGCAAAAGGCGCTAAAAAAGTAGTAATGAGCGCTCCAGCAAAAGATGATACTCCTACATTTGTTCTAGGTGTAAATACTGATAAATACGAAGGTCAAACAATCATTTCAAATGCAAGCTGCACCACAAACTGCCTTGGTCCAGTAACTAAAATATTAGATGATCTTTACGGTATTCAAAAAGGCTTAATGACTACTATTCACGCCTACACAAATGGCCAAAGTCTAGTAGATGTAAAATGCAGAGATTTTAGACGCTCTAGGGCTGCAGCAGTAAATATGATCCCTACAAGTACAGGCGCAGCCAAAGCTATGAAGCTAGTAATGCCTAGTCTAGATGGCAAACTACACGGCCAAAGCATTAGAGTACCAGTGCCAAATGTATCGATAGTTGATCTTACGGCTGTACTTGGTAAAAGCGTGACAAAAGAGGAGTTAAATAACGCATTTGTAGAAGCTAGCAAAGGTAGCTTAAAAGGCATTATGGCAGTAGATTTTGATGAAAGAGTAAGCGGAGATTTTAACACTTCAAGCTACTCAAGTATAGTAGCAGCTGACCTAACTCAAGTAATATGCAACGATATGATCAAAGTAATGGCATGGTATGATAATGAGTGGGGATATAGCAACCGTCTAGTAGAGATGGCAAAATTTATAAGCGAGAAATAAGATGAGTGAGATAATTTCAGTTAAAGATATAAATTTCACACCTGGTTCAAAGGTATTTATAAGATGTGATTTTAACACACCTATGGATGAGTTTCGCAATATTACAGATGATAGGCGCATTCGCTCTGCAATACCTACAATTAGATATGTGCTAGATCAAGGCTGTTCTGTAATTTTAGCTAGTCACCTAGGCCGCCCAAAAGATGGCTATGAAGAGAAATACTCTTTATTGCCAGTTGCTAAAAGACTTGGCAGATTGATGGATAGAGAGATTAAATTTGCCCATGATGTAGTTGGCCACGATGCCAAAGAAAAAGTAGAAAAATTAAGAGCTGGCGAAATTTTAATGCTTGAGAATTTGCGCTTTGAAAAGGGCGAAACTAAAGATGATAAAAATCTAGCTAAAGCTCTTAGCGAGTTAGCTGATTACTATGTAAATGATGCTTTTGGCGTATGTCATAGAGCTCACTCTAGTGTGCATGCTATAACTCAATGTTATGATAATGAGCACAAAGCAGCTGGATTTTTACTAATTAAAGAGATTGAATTTGGACAAAACCTAATCCGCCATCCTAGCCGTCCATTTGTTGCAGTTACTGGCGGGTCAAAAGTTAGCGGTAAGCTACAAGCCTTAACCAACCTACTCCCACGCATAGATAAGCTTATTATTGGCGGCGGTATGGCATTTACATTCTTAAAAGCACTTGGTGAAAATATCGGAAACTCACTTTTAGAAGAAGAGCTAGTAGAAGAAGCAGCAAATATCCTTAAAAAAGGTCGTGAGCTAGGTGTAAAAATCTACCTGCCAGTAGATGTAGTAGCTGCTCAAACCTTTAGCAATGATAGCCCTATAAAATATGTCCCAGTTCAAGAAATACCAAATGGCTGGATGGGATTAGATATTGGTCCAGCAAGCGTTAAGCTATTTAAAGAGGCGATCGCAGACGCTCAAACAATATGGTGGAATGGTCCAATGGGTGTATTTGAGATGGATAAATTTAGTAAAGGTAGCATTAAAATGAGCCATGCAATAGGCGAAAGCTTTGCTACTACAGTTGTAGGTGGTGGCGATACTGCAGATGTAGTTGAGCGTGCTGGCGATACTGATGAGATGACATTTATCTCTACTGGTGGTGGTGCTAGCTTAGAGCTAATCGAAGGTAAAGAGCTGCCATGTGTTAGAGTACTTTTAAGAGAAGATAGTCTATGATTTATGCTGCAAATTTAAAATGCAACCACACTAAAAAAAGCTATGCAGATTATGCCAAAGAGCTTAGCAATGGACTTAGCCAAAGCGACCATAGCGTGATTGTATTTCCACCATTTACTGCTTTGAGTGAAGATAAATTTAACTTCACTCAAGGGGCTCAAAACTTTTACCCAGCACAAAGCGGCTCATATACTGGCGAAATAGGTGCTCAAATGCTAGAGGAACTTAATATCACTACTGTAATGATCGGTCATAGTGAAAGACGCGCCCTAGGCGAAGATGAGCCATTTTTAAAAGCCAAATTTGACTACGCCGTAAGTAAAGGCTGGGATATTATCTACTGTATTGGCGAAGATGATATTACGCATATGAATTGAAGCACTAAAGAGTTTTTAGCCGATCAGCTAGCAAACATTGATCTAAATTATGAAAATTTAGTAATTGCCTATGAGCCAATCTGGGCAATTGGTACTGGACAAAGTGCT
>NZ_JAGCNF010000115.1 GCF_017646085.1 Campylobacter sp.
ATTAGATAAGCTTACTAGCCAAAATGGTGAGCTAATTCGTAGTCAAAAAGATATGGAGCTTAGGCTAGTCAAAATTATAAGCGAAGATTTTGCCTACGATTTAGTAGCGCCAAATGATTATAGTGAGAGTCAAGATAGCATAATAGCAACTGAGATTTTAAAAAATTTAAATAGTGTAATGAATAGCGAATTTAAAAAATTAGCTCAAGATTATGAAGAGACTACAAATTTGATAAAATCACAATCAAAAAAGATTGAATCGATTAAATTTGATTTAAAAGAATTTCGCCAAAAGCAAAAAGCTTTAAAATCGCTTCAAGCTAAGCAAAAGAAAAATTTGGAGATTTTAAACCAAGATAAGAGTATATATTCTAAAAAATTAGCCAATATCAAAAAGCAACAAGATGAGATGCGAAAAACGCTTGAGAGCTTACAAATTCTAGCTATAAAACCAAAAGAACAACCAAAGCAGCAAACCCAAACCAAAGCCACAGCTAAAAACGATGATGTAAGAGTGATAGGTACAAGCTATCAAGCTGGGAATGTAAAGCGATATAATGGAGCTAAAACTATTGCTCCACTAGATAAATTTAGTGTTAAACAAAAATTTGGTGATTATGTTGATCCGGTTTATAATATTAAAATTTTCAATGAATCTGTTGTGTTGCGCTCAGCTACTACTGATGCAAGAGTTAAAAATGTCTTAGCTGGAACTATTGTATTTGCTAAAGAGACTCCTGTATTAGATAAGGTTGTGATTGTTGAAAATAGCAATGGAATTCATACAATTTATGCCCATTTAGATAAGATTGCTCCTACTATTAAGGTTGGACAAAAAGTTAAAAAAGGCTATGTTATTGGAAGAGTTAGACAGGACTTGACTTTTGAAGTAACACAGAAAAATTATCATATAAACCCACTTGAATTGATATCAATGAAATGATTAATCTAAATTTAGTCTCAATTATCATGGTTGATTAATGCATTTTTTAATTTGTTTTAGATATAATTGCCAAATTTTATGGAGATAGTAATGAATAAGAATAGGCGAATTTTAGTTAAATTTTCAGGAGAGGCGCTTGCTGGCGGTAATGGATTTGGGATCGATTCTAAGATCTTAAAGTATATTGCTGGTGAGATAAAATCACTAGTAAATAGTGGCATTGAAGTTGGTATAGTAATTGGGGGCGGTAATATTATCCGTGGTGTAAGTGCGGCTGAGGGCGGCATAATTAAAAGAACAAGTGGCGATCATATGGGTATGCTAGCAACTGTTATAAATGCAATTGCAATGCGTGAGGCTATAGAGCATTCTGGAGTAGATGTTAGAGTACAAAGTGCTATTAAAATGGAAGCAATTTGTGAGACATTTATTACAGGTAGAGCGCAAAGACATCTACAGAAAAAAAGAGTTGTAATCTTTGCAGCTGGTACTGGAAATCCATTTTTTACCACTGATACTGCCGCAACTCTTAGAGCTATTGAGATAGATGCAGATATGATTATCAAGGCCACAAAAGTAAATGGCGTATATGATAAAGATCCAATGAAATTTAGTGATGCTCAGCTTTTAAATGAGCTAAGCTATGAAAGAGCAATGGAAGATAATATTAAGGTTATGGATGACACTGCTATAGCTCTAGCTAAGGATAATTCTTTGCCAATTGTAGTTTGCAATATGTTTGAAGAAGGAAATTTGCTAAAAATTGCAAATGGTGATTATAGTAACTGCTCAGTTGTTAAAAGCTTATAAGAAAGGATAATGATGAGAATAGAAGAGATTGCAGCTAAAGCTTTAGAGGCCGTAGGTGATGATAGATATCAATTGGCACTTTTAGTAGCAAAAAGAGCTGAAGCTATAGCAAATGGTGCTCCAATTTTAGTAGATGTTAATGCTCAAAAGATGAAATTTACAGATATTGCGCTTTTAGATAGCGCAAGGCAAAATCGCTTTAGAGGGAATCGTTGAATCAAATAGATAGCGAGCAGCTTTTAGAGCAGCTCATTGATGATGTTGTCTGTGCTAAAAGCATAGAATCGGCAAAGGATGTTTTATACTCAGTAGCTAAGCCTACTGGAATGTTGCTTAAAGCAGTGGATTACTGCATTAGGCTACATGATGGACAGTTTAGAAAAAGTGGTGAGCCATACTCGATACACCCGATTTTAGTCTGTTCATTTGTAGCGCATATGGGCGGTGATGAGAGTATGCTTATTGCTGCATTGCTACATGATGTAGTAGAGGATACTGAATGCAGTGAAGAGGAGTTGCAATTTGAATTTGGCGAAGAGGTCGCAGTGCTTGTTCGTGGGCTTACAAAAATTGTAGCAATTAGAGAAAATGAGTTAATTAGCTCAAGTTCTAATGAAAAATTAGCAGCCTCAGCTTTAACATTTAGAAAGATGCTTTTAGTATCAATAGAAGATGTTAGAGTTCTTATTATTAAATTATGTGATAGACTTCATAATATGCTTACTTTAGGCGTATTAAGACCAGAAAAACAAAAAAGAATATCAGAAGAAACATTGGTAGTTTATGCGCCAATTGCTCATAGACTTGGTATCTCATCTATCAAAAATATATTAGAGGATTTAAGCTTTAAATATGTTATGCCTAAAGAGTATGCTGGAATCGAGTCATATATTAACGAGCACAAACAGCAGCTTCAGCTTAAAATAAACTCATTTAGTCAAAAGGTGAGTGAAAAGCTTTTAGCGCATGGATTTTCTGAGGATAGCTTTGTAATACAAAAACGTATTAAACACTACTATTCAATATATTTAAAAATGCAAAGAAAAGGCATTAGCCTAGAAGAGGTTTTAGACCTTTTAGCAATTCGAATTTTAGTACATAATCCAAAAGATTGCTACTTAGCACTTGGGGTTATTCATATGAATTTTAACCCTTTAATATCAAGATTTAAAGACTATATTGCTCTACCAAAACAAAATGGATACCAAACCATTCATACAACAATTTTTGATAATAAGACTATTATTGAGGCACAAATTCGCTCTTATGATATGCACAAAACTGCTGAATATGGTGTGGCGGCTCATTGGAAGTATAAAAGCGGAGGTTTAGTCTCTCCTAAGCTTGATTGGTTAAGCGATATAAAAGCTCAAGAAAGTGATGATAAAAGCATCGAGGATCTTTATGAATATGCTAAAGATAGCTTATATGTCGAAGATATCGCAGTTTATTCGCCAAAAGGTGGGATATTTACTTTACCTAGAGGCGCTACGGCGTTAGATTATGCTTATGAAATTCATTCAGAAGTTGGACTACATGCTAAAGAGGCCTATATAAATAGAGTAAAGGTTCCACTTTTGACTGAGCTAAAAAATGGTGATATTGTTCGCATTATTACAGGTGATGAGGCTAAATATCGCTGTAGCTGGCTTGATAGTGTAAAAACTGGTAAGGCAAGGGCTACTATCAGAAGCTTTTGCCGTCAAAAGCTAAGAGATATAAATTATCAAGTTTCAATTGATATTTTAGTTGCTATATTTAATGTCACTGAAGCTAAGATTTTAGAATGGTTAGAACAAGAGGGCTTGAGTAAAAAAATTTCAAAAATCTCAACAGATTCAGTATATTTACAAGAAGTGGTTCAAATTTTAAATACTCATTCTAAAAAAGATAAGCTATTTTCACTTAAATTTAGTGATAAGCATGAGATTAAAAAGCAAAAATTTGATAATATTGTAGTTTATTCAAATTTTAGCATTAAGAGTGTGGATTTTGATTATTGTTGCAATCCAAAACGTGGCGATGATATTATTGGCTTTAGAAATGGTAGCAATGTTACAGTTCATCACAAGCTTTGCGAGAGAGCTGCAAAACTCATGAGCGATAAAGAGGAAATGATCTTTGTCAAATGGACAAGAAATGCCCCGCATAGATATAAAGTAATTGTAAGTATTGAAAATAAGCGTGGAAGTTTGGCTGAGTTTTTAACCTATCTTGCTAAGTTAAATGTTGATTTAGTTACTATTACGCTTAGTGAGAGTGACGATTTGATTGCTGCTGATTATTTTGATGTAGTGATAGAATTAAGCGAAAATTTAGATAGTTCTTCAATTAGGGATAAACTAAAGGATCGCTATAAAATAGCTGAATTTAGTTCGCTAAGTGACGCATATAAAAATTAAGGAAGATGTATGATAGCTAAAATTATGAGTGAGATCAAGCGTGGAACGGCTGAGATAATCGACTATGAACGCATTGAAAATTTGATCAAAAACTATTATGAAAAGGGTGAGAGGTTCTATATTAAAGCGGGCTTTGACCCTACGGCTCCAGATCTTCACCTAGGTCATACTGTAGTGCTAAACAAGATGAGACTACTACAAGAACATGGCGGTATAGTGCAGTTTTTAATTGGAGATTTTACTGCAAAAATTGGCGATCCAACCGGTAAGAGTGTAACTAGAAAAATCTTAAGCGATGAAGTAATTGCTCAAAATGCTAAAACATATAAAGAGCAAGTTTTTAAAATATTAGATGAGAGTAAGACAGAAGTAATGTTTAACTCTGCTTGGCTTAATACTTTAGGCGCTGATGGACTTATTGCACTTGCTAGTACTTTTAATGTAGCTAGAATGCTTGAGCGTGATGACTTTACTAAAAGATATAAGGCTGAGACGCCAATTGCTATTAGTGAGTTTTTATATCCTCTTTTACAAGGTTATGATAGTGTGGCGATGAAGTGCGATATTGAAATGGGTGGAACAGATCAGAAATTTAATCTTTTAATGGGTAGAACACTTGGTCGTACTTATAACATTGGCAAAGAGCAAGCTATCATTATGATGCCACTTCTTGTTGGGCTTGATGGTGTTAATAAGATGAGTAAAAGCCTAGGCAACTATATTGGTGTAACTGAATCAGCCAATGATATTTTTGGAAAAACTTTAAGTATTAGCGATGAGCTTATGTGGGTTTGGTATGAACTGCTTAGTAGTTTAAGTAATGATGAGATAGAAAAGCTAAAAAGTGATGTAGAAAATGGCACACTACATCCAAAGATTGTTAAAGAAAATTTAGCCTTAGAGCTAGCTGCTAGATTTAATAGCATTGAAGAAGCTCAAGCTGCTAAAGATGAATTTAATAGAGTTCATGCTAAAGGGCAACTTCCAAGTGATATGGCTAAATTTGAGATAGAGGCTGATGATATCTGGATTGTAGAAGCGCTTAGCCTATGCAAGCTTGCTGGGTCAAATTCAGATGCTCGCCGCCACATTAAGGCAAATGCTGTAAGTGTAGATCAAGTTAAAATCAGCAATGATCAGCTAAGACTTGGTAAGGGTGAATATGTATTACAAGTTGGTAAAAAAGCTTATGCTAGATTAGAGGTAAAATAATGGAATTAACAAGTTTAAAAATTGGCAAATATGAGATTAAATATCCTATTATCCAAGGCGGTATGGGACTTGGCATAAGCTGGAATAGGCTAGCTGGTAATGTGAGCTTAAATGGCGGACTAGGTGTAATTAGCTCAGTTGGAACTGGATACTATGAACATAGAGCTCATATTACAAAAGAGTTAAATTCAAAACCATATGATAGTGTAAATTTTTACTCTAGAAATGGCTTTAAAGCCATAATTGACAATGCACGCAAAATTTGCGGTGATAAACCACTAGCAGCAAATATAATGTGCGCTAGCAATGATTATGCTAGAATTGTAAAAGATGCTTGTGAACACGGCATAAATATTATAATTTCAGGGGCTGGGCTTCCAACAAATTTACCAGAGCTTACTAAGGGTTTTACTGATGTAGCACTTGTACCAATTGTTAGCTCAGCTAAGGCATTAAAGATTATATGCAAACGCTGGTATGACCGCTATAATCGTCTTCCAGATGCAGTAGTGCTAGAAGGGCCATTAAGTGGCGGACATCAAGGATTTACCTATGAGCAGTGTCTAGATCCAAACTATCAGCTAGAAAATCTTATTAAACCAGTAGTAGATGAGGCTTCTAGATGGGCTGAGGTAGGTGGAAACCCAATCCCAGTAGTAGCAGCTGGCGGTATTTGGGATCATGATGATATTGTTAAGGTAATTAACCTTGGAGCCAGTGGTGTACAGATGGGGACTAGATTTATAGGAACTCATGAGTGCGATGCAGCCGATGGATTTAAAGAAGTTTTATTAAATGCTAAAAAAGAAGATATTAAGCTAATTAAAAGCCCTGTAGGCTATCCAGCACGTGGAATTCAGACAAATTTATTAGATTTAGTAGAGAAAAATGCTGGCCCAAAAATCCAATGTATTAGCAACTGTGTATCTCCTTGCCAGCGTGGTAAAGAGGCTAAACAAGTAGGATATTGCATAGCTGATAGGCTCTATGATGCAGTAAGTGGCAATAAGGAGACTGGACTATTTTTTAGTGGAGCAAATGGATATAAATTAAATGAGATAATTAGCGTAAAAGAGCTTATGAAAAAGTTGGTTTATGGGGAAAATAGCTAAGCTTTTACTTCCATTTTTTCTTGCTGTTTTTGCCTTTGGTGGTGGTGTTTTTGATGAATTTGATAATAATTTTGCCAAGGCAAATAAGCAAGATAGAATCCAAATTTACCATGAATTAAAGGGTCTCTATCTTAGTTCTATTTTAAATAATAATGATAAATTAAAGCTAGAATGCCTTGAGAGATTAGTAAGTGGTGGCAAGAGCCTTGGGATTGATTATAGTGTTTATGCTAATGAGTTGGATTTGCTTAGTTCAAAATTTAGCAAATTAAAACCAAAAGTAGTAGAAACTAAAAAGCCAGCTCAGTTAGCTAAAAATACGACCAGTAAGATAGCTCAAAAAATAGAGTATAAAATCCTATCTACTAGTAGTTCTAAAGATGAATTTATCATTAGACTAAATGAAAATAGCAGCAATATAAAAATCAAAAAATCTCAGCTCAACACAAATAAAAGCTATCGTCAAATTTTTGATTTTGATGGTGTTTTGACTACATCATATAAAAATAAAAAAAGTCAAATTTCAGATCAAATAAGAGTAGCACAATTTGATAAAAATAGCGTTAGAATTGTATTTACAAATGATACAAAACAAGAGATTGATTACACTATTGATGATAAAAATATAATTTTTAGCATAAAAAATAGCACTCAAAAAGCAACTACTAAAACTAAGAGCGCTAAAACAGACCAACAAGCAACTCAAAAAACAAAGACTAATGAACAAAAGCAAAGTCTAAAAACAGCTTCAACTAAGCCTGATGTCAAAAATGATACGCAAAAAAATATTAGTAAAACTACAACACAAAAGGCACAAGCAAGAGGTGCAAATAAAAATAGGGTAATCGTATTGGATGCAGGGCATGGCGGCAAGGATGCAGGCGCTGTTGGAAAAAATAAATTATATGAGAAAAATATCGTTCTTAGCATTGCTTTAGAGACTGGCAAAATTCTAAAAAGTAGGGGATACAAGGTATATTTTACCAGAAGTAATGATAAATTTATAGATTTAAGAGATCGAACAAGCATAGCAAATGAGAAAAAAGCTGATATTTTTATCTCAATTCATGCAAATGCTGCTCCAAATGCTAAAAAAGCCAAAGAGATGCAAGGAATAGAGACATATTTTTTAAGCCCAACTAGAAGCGAGAGAAGTATGCAAGTTGCAAGCCTAGAAAACAAAGCCGACACTGATGAGATGAATTATTTTACTAAAATTAGTTATTTAAATTTCTTAAATCGTGAAAAGATTATTGCTTCAAATAAGCTCGCAATAGATGTACAATCTAACTTGCTAGGAGCAGTAAAATCTAAATTTAAAGTAATAGATGGTGGAGTAAGGGAAGCGCCATTTTGGGTTTTAGTAGGTGCGCAGATGCCTGCTGTATTAATAGAGGCTGGATATATATCCAATGATAAAGACCATAAGCTACTATCTAATAAGGTATATAGAGATAAGATCGCCCTTGGTATAGCTAATGGAATTGATGATTATTTTGTTAAAAATAGATGATAAAATATCAAAATAATGCACTTTATAACTCTAAATTTGATGATATATATTTTAACACTTATGAGCCTTTGGCTGAGTGCGAATATGCTTATAGTAGTGCTTTGGATGAAATTAATAAGAGCAATATTGTAGTAGCTGAGGCTGGGTTTGGTACGGGGTTAAATTTCTTTTGTACTATTGAAAAATTTAAAAGCTCAAATAAAAAGAGTCTTCACTATATTGCAGTTGAAAAGTATCCATTTAGTAAAGATGATTTAGCCAATATCTATAAAGAGTTTGGACTTGATAACACTATTTGTAATGAGTTTTTAGATAATTATCATATTATATCAAATTCGCTTTTGCGTATATATTTACTAAATCGTACAATTATTCTTGATCTATATTTTGGTGATATTTTAGAGTTTTTAGAAGAGTGCGAGTTTAGAGCTGATATTTGGTATTTAGATGGTTTTGCCCCAAGTAAAAATCCGCAAATGTGGAGCGAAGAATTTTTATCAAATTTAGCTTGTTATTCTTATAAAGATACGATAGTTAGAAGTTTTAGCTGTGCTAGAGTCGTGCGTGATAGGCTTAGTCAAAATGGATTTGAGGTTAGCAAGCTCAAAGGTTATCATAAAAAGCGAGAGATGTTAAAAGCTATTTGCATCAAGCCAAAGCATATGATAAAAAAGCAAATTTGGTTTGATTCTCCAGTAATTACAAAACCAAAAACTATCTTAGTGGTTGGTGCTGGAATTTCTGGATTAGCTATTGCTACGCTATTTAAAGAGGCAGGATTTGATGTTGTTGTAGCTGAGGCTAATGATAAAGCTGCACAAGGTGCAAGTTCAAATTTGGCCGGAATTTGCGCTCCGCTTATTACTCAGCCAGGTGTGATTTTAGGCGATATGCATATGAGCAGCTTTTTGCTATCTAGGCAGTTTTATAAGCAATTTGGTGGTGATTTTGTAGATTTTTGTGGGTGCGATGAATATCTAGTAAACAATAAATTGCTAGACAAATTTAGTCATAATAGTAAGTTTTTTAGCATTAGTAATGATATTTATCCTAAAGCAAATATTGATTTAGCTATGCAGATTCAACCTCAAAATCTTTGCCTTGCCTTGGCAAAAAATATTGATATTTGTTATGGATATGAGTATAAATCGCTCAAACAACTACAAAGCTGCTATGAGGTAAGTTTTAATAACTCAAATTCAATTAAAGCCGATCTAGTGATATTTGCTAATGGTCATAGAGCAAAAGAGCTTTTTGTAAGTGAGTTTAGTGACGCATATATGCAGCTTAGTTCTGTGCGTGGACAGACTACTTTAGTTAATGAGTTTGCGAGTCTTAATAGGCCGCTAAGCGCTAGAGGATATATTACAAAGGCTATTAATAAAGTACAATTAATAGGCGCTAGCTATGCTAGAGGTGATGAATACATTTGGCCTCGTAGTAGCGACGATGATGAAAATATAGCTTTAATAGATGAATTTTTAAATGGTAAAAAGCTAAATATAATTGGATCAAATGTTGGATTTAGAGGCTATAGCGGTGATAGATTTCCTATAATTGGTGGAATTCATAATGCTAGTGAATATATAAAAATATATAATTCGCTTTTATGGACAAAAAATAAGCCATCTAATCAATCTCCAGCTCACTATCTAAATTTATTAATATCTGCTGCTCATGGGTCTCGTGGGCTTAGTACCTCGGTTTTAGGTGCAAATATCTTGCTTGATATGGTTTTAGGGCGTCAAATTTGTGTTAAAAAAAGTATAATTAACGCACTAAATCCATCTAGATTTATAATTAGAAAGCTGAAAAAAGGCTTAGTAAAATCAAGTAGCTAAAATAGTAAGCTAATTTAATAATAAATTTAGTTAGAATTAGCAAAACTATAAAAGGATGGTAAAATGCATTGGCAAGATACACAAATAGCAGTTGTCGAACATGGCGGTAGATTTTTTGCTTTAAATGGTTGGAATGATGAGTATTTTGATAGATGCTGGGAGTGTTCTAGCAAAGATGGTAAAAAATTTGATAGTATCGTCAGCGATGAAACATATAGAATTTGGCACGATGAAAATGGCGTAAGGCTAGAACCTAATTGTTTTGGAGCAAAGGATGGTACTGAATATATGTATAAGGTTTTAGTGCCATATTCTGGAGCAGCAAATAGTCTAAGTGGTGAAATTTTGCGTGCAGTTTTATGTATTGAAAATAAAGAAGCTATGGTCTCTGGAGCTATTAAATTTTTAGAAACTCATATAGATGATGATATTACTTTGGCGCTTTTAGAATCTGTAAAAGATGGCGATAATTCTAAATTTGTTGAGCTAAAAAATAGAATAGAAAGCGATATATATGCTAAGTTTTTAGCAAATGAATTTATAGATAATTATGAAGATTTTGAGGATTTGGCAGATTAATCTGCCAAATTTTATGACCACGGCAAGCCGTTACTTAACTCATTAAGATCGCTTTTATATTTTGATTTTAGTGAGTTTATGTAGTTTTGGTTTTTATCCATTAAAGCGGCTAATTCTATATTAAGTGAGTTTATAAATTTGGTAATAAATGTAGAATTTCCAGTAAATTCACTCTCAAACTCATAGTAGCTTAGCTCATTTAATATTCTCTCATTTATCTCGCTAAGTCTAGGATAATACAGACTAAATGCAAGCGGATCAGACTCGTAGTCTTGGCTACTTTTTTCACACTTTTGAGCGATAAAATTTACACTTAATCTAATTGCATTTTGATAGTTTGCACTCACTTTAATAAAAACCCTTTCAAAAAATAACCCTAAATTTGCGAATTTAGCCAAAAATAAGGTCTCAATATGACTTATAAATAAAGAGTATACTTCGCTTGAGAATTTACGAATATCAGCAAAAAGAAGATCAGAATGCAATATATCAGATTTTCTAATGCTTTCATATTTGGCTTTATAGCGAAGCGTAAGCTCTTTTAATTCATCAAATATGGCTTGTAAATCAGCTAGAATTTCATCTTCAAATTCACTTAAATCTCGTCTAAATTTCTTAAATATCTTAGCAAATTTCTCATCATTATATATAAGTTTGCCTAAAATCTCATCTCTATCAAGGCTTACTCTTTCATACTCTACTCTCTCAAAGCTATTTTTGCTTAGCAGGCCGCTTTTTTCTTTATAATATGCTGATTTTTCATTTTTTAAAGCACCATTAATCTCGCCAGCTATTAATGCTGCATTTTGTTTGATTGCTTCAAAAAATATCTCAAATTTAGAGTTATATTTACCTTTTAACTCTTCAAATTTTATATTGGTTTGGTCTTGAAATTTAGTAAAAATATCTGAAATTTCATCTAAAATCTTTATAAAATATAAATTTTGATTTTGTGATGATATGAGTATATTTTTGCATGTGGATTTGATAAAATCCTCTTTGGTATTTGCAATTCTATCTAAAAACTCAAATACCGCTTCAAAGCCACTATTTGGATTATTTTCTCTTTGTAGTTTAGCTGATATTGCAGCTACGGAGCTAAAGTGAGTTGAGTATGTTGTATTTGCGTGAGTAAGTACTCTAGTAATATCCTCATCACTTAGTTTATCTTTTTGATTTAGTAGTGCAATTGCATTTTGTCTTAAATTATCTGGAATAGCACTAAGCTCATCAAGTTCGCTTTTTCTAGCAGCATTATCAATAAGACTAATCCAAATAAGGGCTACGGCCTCTTTTAAAATCATCTTTGTCTCATATGTATCAGCATCGCTTCTAGAGTTTAGCCCTGGAGTATCTATAAAGCTTATCTTTTTTAGTATCTCGTTTGGAGCGTAGATTGTTAGATTTTTGACATCTTTTAGAGCGTGGCGTTGATCGACAAAGGCGCTAAGCTCATCAATATTTTTATACTCATCTCTACCATCGTTGTGTAGAATTTTTAACATATAGTTTGGTGCGTATTTGATAAATGTAGGCTTTGCTGTAACTGGTACAACTCCAGTAGGCAAGATATCTGATCCTAAAAGAGCATTTAAAAAACTAGATTTGCCACTACTAAATTGTCCAACAATAGCTACAAGTGGAGGTTCGTGACCTAGGGTGCTAAGATAGTTTAATCTATCAATTAACTCTTTACTAGGGTGAAATTTAGGCTCACTAATAAGAGTAAAAAATCTCTCTAATTCCCCGATAAATCCATCATCAAAACTTATTTGATATACTCTTTGGTACTCTTTTATAAACTCTTTTAGCATAATTCTATCCTATTTTTAATCTCTTGACATTGTGCGATTTTGCTATCTATATTAGCTATTAATTGTTCTTTATCTTTTATATTATCAAATGTTGATTTTGCTAGTAAATTAACCTGTTCTTCTTTTGCTTTTAGATGTTCTTTGATTGAATCCAATTCAGATTTTATGCTTGATATATACTCTTTTGTGCAAGCAGTCGCAAGTGTGCTAAGTTTGTTTGGTAAATTTAAATTTGCTATAAAGTTATCAAAAATTATAGTCAAATTTGCCCCTATATTTTCAATATTTTTATCACTTTTTATCGCTTTATTTACATCTTGATTTAAGATTTCATAGTTTATTTTTGGTAGATGTTCATCTATATAAGATCTAATATCAGGCAGATTTAAATTTGCATTTTTTGTTCCAAGCTTTAACTCTAAAATTTTACTAGCTGAGTCTATATCTTTACTAATTTGCTGTTTGAAATCTCTGAAAAAATCTATAAAAGAGTCATTAAATCCACTCTCAATTATAACGCCAAGGCGTGCGGTATCTAGCTTTATTTTTTTATTTGAGGCGTATTTGACATCGCTTATTACTCTATCTTTAATTTTTGCACTTATAGCTTTTAGTGTAGCGTTGCTATTTTCATTGTCATAATTTAATCTATTTAGCAAATTTTCAAGTTCGCTATTTATGCTATTTGTAAGAGAGTTTATCTCATCTATCTCATTTTGTAAAGAATTAGCAATCTCTTTGGCTGTGGATGCGTCTGAGGTTAGGGCCGTTTTTTGCGCTTTTAAGTCATCATCTATTAGTTTTGTGATATGAATTAGCTCTTTTTTATAATTATCTATAATTAGGGTCGCTTTTTTTGAATTCGCACCAAAAAAACTCTCATAAAGGTAGCTTTTTAACTCATCAATACCTATATTTTTAATTGCTGAGATGGTAAAAAACTTCGTATCATCGGCCAAACTCTCATCAAAGCCGCACTCAGCAAGTTCGGTTTTAATACTATTTTTAGTATAGTTTAGCACCTCTTTTATATCATATTGACTAAGTATATCAACATGGGTAACCCCAATAATTAGCCCGCCACTTTTACCATTTTTTAGCGTGTTTACAATAAATGTCATATCTTTTTTAGTAGCACTTTGACTAGCGTTCATTAGGTGAAGTGTAAAGTCGCTTTGACTCATATAGTTAGCTGTTAAAATCTCACGAAGCACTACTGCATCATCAACCCCTGGAGTATCAACTATATCAATTCCATCTTTTAATATATCAAGTTCAATACCCAAAATAACCTCTTTTACCATCTTGCTAATCTCATTAGCAGCTGTAGTATAAGATTTTAACTCATCTATTGGAACGATTTTATCTTCTAATTTTTTTGGCTCTAGACCCATTGATTCTAGATCATTTGGCGACCAAAAGCAAACTTTGGCATACTCATCTTTACTATATGTTAAGATACTTAAATTTGCAGTTTCTGGGATATTTGATGCACCTAGGATTTTTTTATTCATTAAAGCATTTAAGGTGCTGCTTTTACCAGCATTTATAACTCCAGTAACTGCTATTTTAAATTTAGAATTATTAGCACTTTCATATGCATTGCTTAATCTTTGACTAACTTCATTAAGCTTAAATTCACTTAAGATTTGATGAATTTCATTTAGCGTATGTAGATTTTTATGAAATGGCTGAGTATTGATGCTATTTTGTATAGTAGAGTTTAGCTCAAGACTATTTATAAAATCATTTATAAGATTATAACCATTAAAATCTATAATCTCATTTTTTGCTAGTTCATTTAATCCATTTATTACTTTTTGATTATCTATTTTTATAGATTTTATAGCATTGATTATACCGATTTGACTTAGCTGAACGCTATACTCATTTAGGCTTAAATTTGCTCTTGAAAATATATCTTTTAAGCTTTGAAGTTTGATTAATCTATCATAATTTCGTGGCGTGATAGATAGGATTATTGCTGCTTCATCGCTACTAAATTCACTTATATGATTTTCATCAACATATAGGGCTTTAATTCCCCAAATTTGTTCTAATATTTCAACCATTTTTTACCTTTTTAATTCTTAATATTAATAAAATTAGACCTAAAATCAAAGCCAAACCAAATATAATAGCAGAAATTTGCGCCATATTAATTAGCTTTAAGTTTGGAAGTAGATACCAGCCATTTTGATATAGTTCGATTAGATATGCTTGAAGCGGGTCAAATTTAGCGTTAAGTGGTGGCATTGGCATATCCATTCCACAATCTCCAGTGGCACGAAATAGTGATG
>NZ_JAGCNF010000116.1 GCF_017646085.1 Campylobacter sp.
AAATACGCACTTATAACATCTTCATGCTTTACTGCATCGGCTGGAGAGCCAGTAAAAATCACTCTAACATAATCAAGAACCAAAACCCTATCGCAAAGATGATTTACAAATTTCATATCATGCTCAATTAATAAAATAGATAATCCATCAGTAGCCCTAAGATCAAATATTAAATTTGCTAGCTCATCAGTTTCACTAGGATTCATCCCAGCTGCTGGCTCATCTAATAAAAGCAGCTTTGGATTAGTTGCTAATGCCCTTGCTATCTCTACTTTACGCTGCGTTCCATAGCTTAGATTTTTAGCAAAGTCATTAGCATATCTAGAAATACCTAAACGCTCTAAAATTTCCATAGCACGCTCTTTGGCTATTCTTTCATATTTAGCAAATCTACCAAAATGCAAACAAGCTTCTAAAAAGCTATATTTTGTCGAACTATTTAAACCAATTAATACATTTTCTAATACTGTGAGCGAACCAAAAAGGCGGATATTTTGAAATGTTCTAGCAATACCTAAATTTACAATCTTATTTGGCTTAATTCCGTTTAATCTTTTGCCATTAAATTTAATTTCACCGCTACTTGGCTCATAGGCACCAGTGATGATATTAAACATAGTAGTTTTTCCAGCCCCATTAGGCCCAATAAGACCAAAAATCTCCCCTTTTTTTACACCAAAGCTAGTCTCTTTAATAGCCTCTACACCGCCAAAGTTTTTACAAATTTTATTTAATTCTAATATCATTTGCGTCTACCTCTAAATAGATCACCTAGCTCCATCTGCCCCATAATGCCTTTCCTAGCAAACAGCATTACAAAGATTAATACTAGCGAAAATACAACCATTCTAAGCCCTGGATAAGCCTCAGTTTGATAGCCAAAGATATTCATAGGTTCATCTAAAAATCTTAGCCATTCACTACCACCAATTACTAGCACTGTACCAATAATCGCTCCAGTAGTACTACCAAGCCCACCAAGCACTATAATAATAAGCAGTAAGAATGTAAACATAAATGTAAATTGATCAGGACTAACACTACCTAATAATCCAACTAATAAAGCGCCACCCATACCTTCAAAAAATGCACTCACACAAAATGCTGTAGTTTTAGTAGCAAAAGTATTAATTCCCATCGCAATAGCTGCATCTTCATCATCTCGAACAGCCTTCATAGCACGGCCAAATTTAGAATATACTAAATTTAAAATTACAACAGTAGCAAAAATAGCTAGTCCACCACTATAAAAAATATTTGTAAAGCGGCTTAAATCCCCATTGCTATCAACTCTCATAACCTCATTTAGACCGATTGAACCATTTGTAAATGCAGGGAAATTGACAGCTAAAAGTTGAATAATAAAACCAAATCCTAAAGTAACAATAGCTAAATAATCACCCCTAACTCTAAATACAGGCATAGCAAGCAATAAGGCTAACAAAGTAGCACAAACACCACTTATAAACATTGCTAAAATAAAATTACTAGTATAAATAGCCAAGATAATATTTGATGGTTCAGCTGCATCAAATTGATATAACTTAGAATCAGCATTAAGAAGCAAAATAGCAGCTACATAAGCTCCAACAGCCACAAATCCATTTGGCTCAAGACTGAACTGCCCAGTAACGCCATTTATGAGATTATAACTAATAGCAAGAGTAATAAATATAGCAATATTATTTACAATTCCTAAACTATACTCACCTAGATACGCATCACAAAAAAATAAAAATCCAACCGCTAAAATAATAGCTAACCAAAATTTAAATTTACTTGCCATCTAAAACCTACTCTTTTCAAAATTATATCCCAAAATTCCAGTTGGTTTAAATAGTAAAACTAAAATTAAAAAGATAAATGCAAAAGCATCCTTAAATCCTGCAAGATCTGGAAATAATGCTACAGCTACAACCTCTGTAAACCCAATAATAAATCCGCCAAGCACAGCTCCACCAACGCTACCAATACCACCAAGTACTGCAGCAGCAAAGGCCTTAAGTCCAATTAATACACCCATTAATGGATCAATGCTAGGATAATTAATAGCCCAAAATACACCGCCAATAGCAGCAAGAGATGAACCAAGCCCAAAAACAATAGAGATAATTAAATTCGCATCAATTCCCATTAAATTAACCGTACTAATATCAAAAGCAAGCGCTCTAATTGCTATACCATATTTTGTTTTATAAAGCACATATAGAACTATCATTAATAAAAATATAGTAATAATTGGTACAAAAATAGCACTAACTGGCAATGTAATCTTGCCAATATTTACTACTTGCTCAAAAAACTCAGGTACATTAAACGATCTAGGTGTGCCACCAAACACTACTTGAAATACATTTTCAAGTAAAAAGCTAATACCAATAGCTGTAATTAAAAGTGAAATTCTAGGGGCTGAGCGAAGTGGTTTATAAGCAATCTTATCAGTGCAAACACCAAGAAGCGCTGATACAACAACTGCAAAAAGCAAAGCAAATCCAAAAGGAAGTGCCATACTAGTCATACAAAACAAAGCAACATATGCCCCAACCATCATAATATCGCCATGAGCAAAGTTAATAAGCCTTAAAACACCATAAACCATAGTATAGCCAATAGCTATCAAAGCATACATGGATCCAAGACTAAAACCATTTACCATCTGCTGTAAAAATAGAGTAATATCCATAAATTTCCTTCTATACAAACCTAATATTATGCCAAAAACTACTAAACCCTAAGTAAATTTTATTCATTTCTTAATGTAGTTAAAATATCTACATTACTAGCTTTTTTGGCTGGATAGTATGATGATAGTAAAACAATTACTATTGCACCAACTAAAATCATTACCAAATCACTTAAAGCCAACTCCATTGGCAATTTTGAGCTTCCATAAACATCAGCAGGTAAATTTACTATATCAAAATTACCTAATAGCCATACTCCAAAAAGCCCCAAAATAAGACCAAAGATTATTCCACTTCCCCCAATTACACTGCCTTGAACAAAAAAGCTTTTTTTAATCTCACTCTTACTAGCACCAAGTGCAAGTAAAAGCGCAATCTCTTGACGGCGATTCATCACAGTCATTAAAAGCGAACTTATAATATTTAAACTAGCCACTAAAATAATCAGCATTAAAACGATAAAAAGCGCTCTTTTTTCTAATTCTAAAGCACTAAAAAAGTTACCATTTTGCTCCCACCATCCAACAGCTCTTTGACCTGGTGATAGATTTTGATTTAATTTAATAATATCGCTTTTTGGATTATCAGAGTAGATATGAATTCCATCATAACTACCACTCTCATAGCCTAAAATTTTAGCCAAAGCATTAACATCAGTATAAGAATAAGCCTTATCGTATGCGATTAATCCAGAGCTAAAATTTGCTACATAATTAAACCTTTTCATTGTTGGCATAGATACTAATCCACCAGCACTAAGCTGCATAAATAGCATTGTTACCTTCTCATTTAATGAAAGTGCAAAATCATCAG
>NZ_JAGCNF010000117.1 GCF_017646085.1 Campylobacter sp.
CTATAATAGATAAGTGGCTCGCCACCAGTGATAACGATTAAAGGTTTATGTTTTAACCCAAGAATCAAGCTAATTAAACGATGAGAGTCAAATTTTTCATACTCAAAATGCGATGATTGTGCAGCTCTAATAGTATCGCATCCTAATAACATCTCTCCAGTTTTTGGTGAGCGAAGAGAACAACCAAACCCAACACATTTAAGATTACATCCACCAAGACGAATAAAAAATGCATTTTTACCTTGAAATTTTCCCTCGCCCTGAATCGAACTAAAATACTCAACAATCTCAACCATATTATCCGCCAGTTTGATAAAATGCCCTACTTGAGATCTCGCCTTTACCGTCATTTTCCCATTTATTCTTCTCAGGTTTTGCATCTAGGACAGCTTTTAAAATCTCTCTAGCTTTTGTATAATCTCTAGCTCTCATAGCTTCTTTTATGCTTTGACCATCTTCATAGTATAAACATGGGATTAAAAGCCCATCAGCACTTAGGCGTAAGCGGTTACAACTAGCACAAAAATCATGCTTATGTGGATCAATTATTCCAAATTTATAACCATCGCTGGTTTCAAATAGGCTTGAAGGGCTGTTTGGGCTTTTTGTAATCTCTTTTATACTATATTTTTTGGATAATATTTCTAAAATATCATCCTTTTTAAGTCCCTTTAAATCACTAGCAGCGTGAGTATTTTCCATAAATTCGATATAACGAATTTGAGCATTTTTGCTTTTTGCAAACTCTAAAAGTTCTATTAACTCTCCATCATTTACCCCGCGCAAAGCAACAGTATTTAGCTTTATACCAAATCCTTCATTTACCGCCTCATCAATTCCAGCTAAAACATAGCTTAAAACTTCCTTTCTAGCTAGAAAATTTGCCTTTTTAGCATCTAAAGTATCAAGCGATATATTTAATCTTTTTAATCCAGCCTCTCTTAACTCTTTAGCTTTTTGCTTTAGATAATATCCATTTGTCGTCATCGCCAAATCAAGACCTGGCTTATAATCATTTATCATTTTAACAAATTTTTGAATATCTTTTCTTACCAGTGGCTCGCCACCTGTGAGTCTGACCTTTTTTACTCCATTATCAAGGCAAATTTTAACAAATTCAAACATCTCTTCGTAGCTTAAGATATTATCTCTGCCAATGCTATTGAATTGATTATCTTCTGGCATACAATATCTACATTTAAAATTACATAGCTCAGTTACAGAAATTCTTAAATAATCAATCACTCTACCAAATTTATCAACTAGCATTACATCTCTTTTTTAAATTTCAAAATCATCGTAACTTGTCCTACGCCTAGTTGAAGATCTTTAGCAATCATCTCAGGGCTTTTTCCAGCCCTATACATCTCAACTACCTTGCTCTCATTGCTTACTTCAAAACTTGGCGGTGTAATTTTGCTTATACTTTTGGTTCGTTCTTCAAGGTTATATAGCCTATCTAATTGATCATCTTTTATCTCATTTACAGATTGTTCTATTATGCGAACATTTTCTATTATTGGAGCGATTTTATGGCTTAAGCCTTCGCTAATTTTAATATCAATTTGATGCTCTATCTGACTCATATCAATCGGACTTTCTATCACTGGTGGCGGAGTTTGCGCTAGCTCTGTTAGTTGTTTTTTGAGTTGATAATTCTCTTTTATTAGACCCTCTATTGCTAATTCAAATTTAGCAAATTTTAGATTTACTTGCTTATCTCTTAGCCAAAATATCGCCCCAAACACACCCAATAATAGCACAAATGCTACATAAAGTAATAACTCATTGCTCACTATTTTTAACCTTCCTTATCTCTAATCTCTCGCTCTCAGCTACAAAAGCGTTCCACTCACGCTCATTGCCTCTTGAAATTTTTAAAATCTTAGCACAATTTGGCGTAATTGCTTTAAAATATACCATAACTTCACGCTTGATAAATAATGGCAAATTTACCCTAGCAAAATAACTAGTCCCAACTTCTAAACAATCTTTATCAAATTCAAATCCCTCATATCCAATTTTACTAGTATCAAGACGAAATTTAAGTGGCTTTGGCGGAGTGTGTTGATTTTTAATAATATTTGATAGCTCTTCTACTTTTTTATATAGTTCAACTAAAAGCTTTATAGTTAGCGGATCGCTATTCTCACCTTCACCTCTAACCATCTCGATGCTTAACCACTCATCGATATTACTCCTACTTTGATTAAACTCGCTCTCGTGCGCCCCATCTATATCGGGTTCAAACTCAATCTCAACCCTACTACTAATCAATCTAAAATCTACCATAAGCTCACCAATACAAAGATAAAAAATATAATCCCTAAATAGCCATTTAAAGTAAAAAATGCTCTATCAATCTTGCTAAAATCTCGCCTAACAATTCTATGTTCAAGGTATAAAATAATCCCACTAACTACTACACCTACAAATCCTATTATTCCAAGCTTTGCACTAATAGCAAAAAGTAGCCAAAAAAGCACTGTAAGAAAATGAAAAAGAGCGCAAATAAACATCGAAGCCTGCGCCCCATAAATACTAGGAATACTAAATAATCCCATTTTTTTATCATAATCCATATCTTGCAAAGAGTATAAAATATCAAACCCAGCCACCCAAAAGACAACTCCACAAGATAATAAAATCACCCATAAAGGTATATCAGCAAGCACTGCAATAGCCCCAGCAATTGGTGAGAGCCCAAGACATATCCCAAGAACTACATGTGCAAGGCTAGAAAATCTTTTAAAGTACGAATATGCTCCTAGAATTGCTAAAATCGGAAAGCTTAACCAAAATGCAAGTGAATTTATAAAATATGCTACAACTACAAAAATTAATGCGTTTAACCAAATAAAGATTAATAAATTTTTACTGCCAATTCTACCATCTACACTTGGACGAGAAGCACAACGTGGATTATCTTTGTCAATATCTCTATCTAGATAACGATTTGCTCCCATAGCAAAATTTCTAGCACTAACTGCACAAAATAACCCCAAAATCAACAATTCAAAACCAAACCAAACCGAACCATTTGCACTTTTTGAAGCTACAATCATCGCTACAAAGATAAATGGCAAGGCAAATACTGAATGCTTAAACACAATTAATTCATTAATATCTTTTAAAATTTGTATAAATTTCGCCATATTTTTCCTTTAAGTTACTATTTTAGCAAAATTTATCTAAATTTTGATTGATAAATAGCTATTTTAAGTATATTTAGAGCGTTTGGTCAGTAAAATAACAAATTAATTCATTTTATAGCTTATTTAAAATTAATATCGCCTCCGATATAAATTTATCCAAATATTTATCCTTATTCTTATTCCATTTATACGGTAAAGGTATAGCCTTGCAATATCCTCCATACCAACCGCCACGCCACTGGTTATATGTTTTCTTAGAAATTATTTCTAAAGTTGGTATTTTTAAATTATCAGCTATATGAACATTACCAGTATCTGAACTAAGCAATAAATCTAGCCTAGAAGTAATCTCTACAAGATTTAATAGGTCATTATTATTTTTAAATACAAAAACATTATTTTTTTGGCAATCAAAATTGTTAGCCTTAGGATAACTCAATATCAAAAAAAGATAATTTTGAAATTTATTTGATAATATATTAACTATTTTCAACCACTCATTTAAGTTAAAATTCATATCTTTTCTCATTGAAGTTTGTGAAAACGGGCAAATACCTATAATCTTATCATACTTCTTATATTTAATATTTTGCAACACTTTATCAATGTAATCTTTATGAATTTTAGAAGTTTTTAGTCTAATTTGATTAAAATCTATAAAGTGATAATTTTTATCAAATATTTTATGATCTATTTCTCTTACAAGATTAATATATCTTTGAATTTCCATATGACTTTGACGCCAGTATGGATTTATAAAACGCTCTATTTTAGATACAAAAAATATCCCGTTTTTAAGCATTAAAGTCTGAGAAAAAGTAGCAATTCTCCTTTTAGCTAATATAGTTTTTGCTATTTTTAAGGTATTAATGCTATTATGATTAATCACTAAAAGAATATCAAATTCTCTCTGATAC
>NZ_JAGCNF010000118.1 GCF_017646085.1 Campylobacter sp.
GTTTTATTGATGTTGTTTTTAAAAATGGAGTAGTAGTATTTTGGACTTCTAGGATCAAATCCAGCGATATAAAAGACATCTCGGTTCACCTCTACCCCTCTCTTCATTTATATAAATTTATTTTACAAACTGCTAATTTTAGCAAATTTAATCATAAGCAAAACTTAAATTAAGATTATAGAAATCTGATTAATCTTAAATTTGATTTAACTTTTAGATTTAATTTTAGACAGCCAATCGTCTAAAGTCTGTTCAAATCCAATTCCATTGCCATGATAGAATTTAATATCTTTTTGCATATATTTTTGCTCTACCCAGCCACCAAAATCGTGCGGATATAGATAATCTTTTTTGGCTGGGTCTGTATTAATAAGATACGATGGCACTGGTAAAGCTGGATTCTTAGCTATATAATCTAGAGCTAAATTTATAGCCTTATAGCTTGAATTAGATTTTGGTGAATTAGCCAAATATACAGCACACTGAGATAGTATAATTCTAGCCTCAGGATAGCCAATCTTAGATACTGCTAGCATAGTATTTGTAGCTATATTTAGAGCATTTGGATTGGCATTGCCTATATCTTCGCTAGCAAATATCACCATTCTGCGTGCTAAAAACTCTGGCTCCTCTCCAGCTGCTATTAGCCTTGCAAGATAGTATATCGCTGCATCTACATCGCTGCCACGCAGGCTTTTTATCATAGCACTTATAAGGTTATAATGGGTATCTTTACTACTGCTCCCTTCACTAAAGCTAGAACATCTAAGGGTTTTTAAAGTTTTTAGGCTTATATTTTTATCTATATTTAACGCATATTCAAGCAAATTTAGCATACTTCTAGCATCACCCGAGCTTGAGCTAATTAGATACTCTTTGGCCTCTTGATTGATTTGAAAATATATACTTTTTTGAATATCGATTAAGAGTTTTTCTAAATCATCATAAGATAGTGGCTTAAACTCAAATATCATCATTCTTGAGCGAATACCACTACTTACTGTAAATTTAGGATTTTCTGTAGTAGCACCTATGATTATACATTTTTTCTCCTCCATAGGGATTAAAAGTGTCTCTTGTTGGGTTTTGCTTAGGCGATGAAACTCATCTATAAATATAAGTGGCAAATAAAATGAACCTTCAAATTTGGTTATAATTTTTCTGATATCTTCACTTTTTAAATTCGCCCCATCAAGTTCGAAAAATTCATACTCCATCTGCTTAGCAATAATCTTAGCCATCGTAGTTTTACCGCTTCCTGCGCTGCCAAAAAATAGACTATGTGGGATATTTTTATTCTCTATAAATTTAATAAAAATATCTCTAATATCATCATGGCCTACCATTTGGTCTATCTTATTTGGTCTAAACTTAACACTTAAATTCATCTTTTTTTTCTTTTGATAAGATTAATACACATAACATAATTGCTATAAACCCGATAAAATCATAAATCACAAACTCTACACCCAGCCATAAATAGCTAAACATAGCCGCAGATACAGGCTCTATTGAAGCTATCATACTAGCCCTTGGCGCTCCAATTAGCTCTACTCCCCATAGATAAAAGCTAAAGGCAAATACTGTACCAAATATCACAACACCGCCTAATGCTAAATATCCACTTAATCTGCTTACTCCATCAAGATTCCAAACCTGCATATACAAAGCTAAAACAACCCCGCCAATAATGAGTCCCCATCCAAGCACAAGCTCAATCCCACATATCTTAGCTAGTTTTTGCGGTGCAAAATTATATACTACAACACAAAGAGCACTAATAAGACAAAATATTAAAGCTTTTAAAGGGAGTGCTAAAGCATCAATTTTGCCATGAGTAGCTAGCAAAAATACGCCAATTATTGCTAAAATAAGAGCATATAATTCAATTTTACTTGGCAATCTCTTAGTATAAAAGCACGCAACTCCTAGAATAAAAACCGGTGCTGTATATTGCAAAACTGTAGCAACTGCAGGATTAGATAGCTCAATAGCATAAAAATAACTATATTGTGTCATCATCAAGCCAATAAGCGCAAAAAATATAAGTCTTGGATAATTATAAATGTTTTTAAGCGGGTTAAATATTGTTCTTGGATTTTTAAATAAACAAAATATTAAAAGCAAAATACCAGATAAAAGCAATCTATAAGGGACTAGCCAATCAGAACCAACTTGGTGGAATTTAAAAAGATAGGCTCCACAAGCCCCACTAAAACCCCATAAAATTCCACCAATAAGCGTGATAAAAATACCAAATATATAGCTTTTATTTCTCATCACGCTTAAATTTAGCTCTTAGTGAGAGCAGCCACATCCGCAGCCGCCACCGCTGATAGCTTTTAGTGCTGCATCATAATTTGGCTCAGTTGTAATTTCGCTAACTAATTCTTTATATACTACAACTCCATTTGGATCTAGTACAAAAATAGCACGAGTTAGCAAGCCAGCAAGTGGACTACTAGCTAGTAATACGCCATATTCTTTACCAAATTTAGCACCTCTAAAGTCGCTAGCTACTCTTAGATTTTCTATGCCTTCTATTGAGCAAAATCTACCCATAGCAAATGGAAGATCCAGTGAGATAACTGTAGCTTCTACATTACTTTTGCTAGCTACTTTTTGATTAAATGTTCTAGCCTCTGTAGCACATACGCCTGTATCTAGACTCGGAACTACTATTAATACTTGATATTTGCCGCTTGCACCGCCAACACTAATTGTAGATAGATCCTTAGCTACAAGCTCAACTGCTGGAGCGATTTGACCTACATTTACACCATTTCCTTCTAATTCTACTGCTGTCCCTTTAAAAGTTACTGACATATTATAATCCTTAATTAAATTTTGTAAACGCAATAATATCAAAATTAAGATAAATAAACTCTTAATATCTAAATTTGGCTTTTTTGTACGACAATAGTCCCAGCTAGCAAGTCGTGTAAATTCCTTTTATCTCTTCTAAAGAAGCAAAAAAATGATCCACCAATAATAAAAGTAGTAATAAAGAAAAAATATCGAAGTAAATAGATAAGCAAACTAGCCTTTTTGCCATTTAGCCCTACTATATAAATACCTTGAGCTCTATATCCTGGGCTTTGTGCCTTAAAAGCAAAAAATATAGACTGAATAATACCAAAAATCAGCCAAACTAAAAATATAGCTAGCTGATTGCTTTGGAATTCATCTTTACCGCTTAATATGACATATGTCATTATATACAAAAGCGGAGCAGCGATAAAAAACATATCCATAATAAATGCCTTTACCCTGCTAAAAATATTTGCAGCTATAGCCTTACTCATGCATTTCCACGGCTACCTGGCTTAATAGCTTTTGAACCATCTTTGCAAAGCGGGCAAGACTCAGGTGGATAAATTTCAAACTCAAAATTACCAAGAGCAAAAAGTGGCTTATCTAATGGAAGTTTACAGCTATCTTTTCTAGCATTATCTAGCCCACTAACAGGACAAAATCCACGATTTGCAAGTGCAGCAAATCCCACTACTACGCCACCTAGGCTCTCGATAATCTTAGCACTTTCTAAGGCTGAGCCTCCAGTAGTAATTATATCTTCACATATTATAAATCTTTCGCCCTCTTTTACGCTAAAACCACGCCTAAGACTCATCACAGAATCAACTCTTTCAGTAAATATAAATCTTTTTTTACCAGCACGAGCTAGCTCATATCCAGCTAAAATTCCACCAAGCGCAGGCGAGCAAACACTATCAAATTCAACCCCAGCTTCAACAATCTTACTAAATAATTTATCGCATAAAACACCTGTCAAAATTGGATCTTCTAAAACTTTTGCGCTTTGTAAATAAAACTGTGAGTGATTACCACTACTTAGTAAAAAATGTCCCTCTAAATATGCTCCAGCATCTTTATAAATTGATTCTAAATTCATAATTAAACCTTTAAAAGCTCAGCTTCTTTATCTTTTACAATTTGATCAACTTTAGCTATATAGTTATCAGTAATTTTTTGTACTTCATCATAGCCTTTTTTAATCTCATCTTCGCTTAAAGTTTTGTCTTTTTCTATTTTCTTAATATCATCATTAGCATCTTTGCGGATATTTCTAATGGCTACTTTGGCTTTTTCGCCCATCGCTTTAGCCTCTTTGGCATTTTTTTGACGATCTTCAGTTGTCATAGGTGGGAAAAATAGCTTTACGCTCTCTCCGTCATTATTTGGATTAACGCCAATATTTGCAGCTTGAATTGCCGTAGCTATTGTTTTTAGCATAGGCTTTTCCCATGGAGTTATAGTAATTGTACTTGCATCAGTAGCTAAAACTGTAGCTACTTGATTTAGCGGAGTAGAACTTCCATAATAGTCTACATGTACATGATCTAAAATATTAATACTTACCTTGCCAGTTCGCAAAGTAGTAAAATCACGCTTTAGAGCCTCTAGAGCCTTATCATTGTGTACTTTTTGATTATTGTAAATTTCATTTAGCATATATATCCTTTTAGTTGGCTGTTGTATTATTCTCAGTTATTGGCGCTGCTGGAGCTACGCTTGGTACTTGTGGCATTTTGATTGAATCAAATTTGGCACTATCTACTACCGAGTCACGTAGAGATTGATTATATGTATAGCCAAGAGCAAGTGTATTAATAACAAACAAAAAGCCCATAAAAAATGTAAATTTAGCTAAAAATCCAGCTGGGCCTTTAGCTCCAAATAGACTTTCATTGCTGCCGCTATAAGCTCCAAGACCCATAGAAGCACTCTTTTGCAATAATATGACAATAGTCAAAATTACTGCTAGCAAAACTTGTATAATAAGAAGAACTGAACTCACGAGTATCCTTTGATTAGTGTAATTAGCTCGTGATTATAGCAAAAAAAGTTGAAAATTTAGTTAAGCCACCACACGAGTGGCTTGTAACTATTCTTTATTAAAGATTCCTAAAAGATTAAGAAGTGAAATAAATAAATTTAAAATATCAAGATACAATGAAACTGCGGCAAGTACTGGGCTATCATATCCACCGCGCAAAATCATTTGAGTATCATATAAAATATATGCGCTAAATAATATCGCTCCAACAGCTGAGATAATAGTAGCTAAAATCGCACTTTGAAAGAATAAATTTAAAAGTCCAGCTACCACAATTACAATTAAAGTTATAAATAGCATTTTACCCATTGATGAAAAATCACGCTTAGTGTTAAATGCAAAAATTGTAAGCCCTCCAAAAGCCACAGTAGTCATCAAAAATGCCTGAGTGATTATATGCCCCATTCCAGCACCTATATAAGTATTAAGCACTGGACCAAGAGTTAGGCCACTTACAAATGTAAAACCAAATAGTAATACTAGTGCTAAAGTTGGATTTTTGCGTGTAAAAAATAGCCCAAAAAGCATTCCAAGCTCGAGTATTAAAAGCATCCAGCTAAAGCTTTTTACATAATCAACACCAATATATGCTCCCACAGTCGCAGCTAGTAGCGATGCACTTAGTAGCTGATAGGTCTGCTTAACAAAAGTTGCTCTAGCACTAAAAGAGCGCTCTACTTGCGCTTCGTGACTAAATTCACTCTGCCTAGATGAAAGATTTCTATTATATAGACTCATTTTGCCTCCAATTTAAATTTTGGTGTAAGTCTAGCAAAATAAATTTAATATCTGATAAAGATTAAATAATTATAGAGTTATATAATCTTTATCATTTAGCTAGAAATTAAATTTATCCTCTATTTTTATGCTCTTTTTTAATTCTCATAACCTCAAATATAAATTTAACATATCCACCTTTATACCAGTTTTTATTTGCTTTTATTAGAGCCTGACCTAGTTTATAGCTTAGATGGTTTTTCATGTTTAGGGCTTTTTGGTAGTTAGTTTCTAAAACAGATATATTTGTATTTTGTTTATCAAATTTATCTTTCATATCTATGAGTTCTTGTTCTTTTTGAGCTAATTTTTCTTTTAAAGATTTTATCTCTATCTCTTGTGGAGTTGGTTGTGGTGTGGCTGGTTTTGGTGGTTGAGCTGGAGTGGAATTTTTTGCCTCTAAGGCTTGAATTTTCTCTTTTAATAACTCGACCTCTTGCTTAAATGGCGCCACAAGTTCGGCATTTGTTCGCTTCAAAACATCAGGCACAAGAGCGCTGTGCATATGCTTTACAATATTTGGATAGAGATGACTGATATACTCATCTATAAATTCCATCGAATCTTTAAAAAATACGATATTTGGAATCAGATAAGAGTAATCTAGCTCTGGATCAATTTCGATATCTCTATCAGACGGAATAACACTTAGATCAAACAGCTTCATTTTTGGGTTTGGTTTGCATAAAAAGAAGGCGATAAGGTCGAAGTATGGTAAAATAACTTTATTAGGCTTTTCCAAATGCGAATTTACATAAAACTCAGTATTGTTCAAATTTTCATCATTAA
>NZ_JAGCNF010000119.1 GCF_017646085.1 Campylobacter sp.
TGAATATAAAGATAGAAATCTTTTTCTACTAATTGGAGAGTAGCCATTTAGCTGTTCATAGGCCTCTTCAGTATCTCCATCAGTTAGTTCTTTAACCTTCTCAATTAGCTCATAAAGTTCTTCATCATCTAAATTCTCAAACTCACCACACTCTTCTAAAACCTCTTGAATCATTGCCTCTAGCTCTAATTCATCAAAACTCACTATAATCTCCTTAAAAAAATTTTTTCGCAATAATACCTAAAATTTCTTAATTTAACTTTGAAATTTATATTTAAATAATACATTTTATGATAAAATTTAGGCTAAATTTTTGGAGTTTGTATGAGAATTTTACACCTACTTTTGCCATGCTTATTATCGCTTGGTAGTTATGCGCAAAAAAATAATGAGCCTACTGGACTAAATATACCTCTATCTACATATAGTATAGATGTTGATTTTATGGGGGCTGATGAGCATAATCAAAGAGATATTATGCTTGGATATAACGATATTTTACATAGTGTAAAAATAGATTCTAATAGCAATAATTTTAAATTAATTATGAGTGGAAAAAAAGAGATTAATAAAGTTAAATTTGATGAAATTTCAAGCAAAATAGCAAATTATCTCAAAAATCACAGAGGTCAAAACAGAATCGCAATCGAGTATCATCTAGATTCAAAAAGACTATTTAAAGGGTTATTTTAGTTAACAATAAACTTATACTAATAAAATATCGCAACTACTTTGGTGCTCTTTTAGCAATATAATAAACTAAGTTTGAGGAGCGTCAAAGCAGATTGCGATAAATACATTGAAATTCTTTAATTATATCTTGTTACTATAATCAAATTTAAAAATATCCATAGATTAAAAAGTTGTCTTAAGAGCCTTACTCTTAAGACTGATTATAAATAAACGCTATATTTATAAAGAGTAGTTAACTTACACAGTTATCTCTTTTATATCAGCTACTTTTAGGAATGCTTGATAAATTTGCCCAATTATAGAGATACGATTTGCTTTAATTTTCTCATCATCACTATTTATCATTACATTATCAAAGTAATTATCAATAGCTGGTTTTAGATTAAATAGAGCTTCAAGATATCTCTTAGTATCACTAATATCTAAACTTAAAGCACTAAACGCACTATGCAATACTCTTTCGCTATCATGCTCCATAAGTTTCTCATCAACAGCTACAATTTGACTATCTTTTATAATATTTGCAAGACGCTTAAATGTAGAGAAATTCTCTTTAAATTCACTATTTTTAGTTATATCATCTAGGGCAATTATAGCCGAGTTAAGTCTTTTAATATCGCTTACACCACTATTTAGACACGCTTTTATCACTGATGGATTAACGTTATACATCGTATAAAGCCTATCGTATATAAAGCTCTCAAGTAAGCCAAGATCAAATGGTGCATAATTCTTAGCAATCAGTGATAAAATATTTTTAATATCAAACTGGATATTTAAATTTAACACAATCCTAATGACTCCAGCAGCCGCTCTACGAAGTGCATATGGGTCCTTATTTCCAGTTGGAATTTTATTTATACTAAACAGCCCCATAAGTGTATCAAGCTTAGCTGATAATGCTACTATACTAGAAAAATAGCTTTTTGGACACTCGCTACCCTCTTTATTTGGCAGATATTGTTCTTTTATTGCTTCTACTATGAAATGATTTTCATTTCTATGCTTAGCATAATAGCTTCCCATGATGCCTTGTAAATCAGTAAATTCATATACCATAGCAGTTGTAAGGTCAGCCTTGCTAAGCATAACTGCACGATCAAGCTCATCAATAAATTCGCCGCCAAATTCATATTTTAACTCTTTTTCATAGATTTTAGCTAGCTCTCTAGCAATCTCACGCTCTCTAATCTCTTTATCATACATCGAACCAAGGCCAGCTAAATAGGTAATATTTTTAAGTTTAGCTGAGCTAAATTCACTTGCTAAATCGCTCTCCCAAAAGAACTTAGCATCACTTAGTCTAGCTCTTAATACTTTTTCATTTCCTTTAATAATAAGTTGTGAATCGCTACTAATAGCATTACTAACTACTACAAAATGATTACTTAGCTTATTATCTTTATCTCGCAGTGGAAAATAGCGTTGATTCTCTTTCATAGATGTGACAATAACCTCACTTGGCACCTCTAAAAACTCCTTCTCAAAGCTACCAATTAAAGCCGTAGGCATCTCAGTAATTGCTACAACTTCATCAAGTAAATCCTCATCTTGTTCAATTTTTAAACCACTATTTTGCTCAATTATTTTAAATTCATCTAGGATTTTTTGACGTCTTTTACTAGCTTGCAAGATTATTCCATTATTCTCCAAAGCCGTAAAATATTCATCTATAGAGCCAAATTCAACCATATTATAGCCATAATTTCTATGTGGATAAAACGCCATTTTGGATTTTACGCCATAAATTTCCATATCTACTAGCTCACTACCTAAAATAGCCACAACCGATCTAATTGGACGGATAAACTCATAACTAAATCCACCCCATCTCATTGATTTACCAAAGCTAAGCGATGAAATAAATTTTTCTACAATCACAGGAAGTAAATTCTTGCTAGAATCACCTTTAATTACGCTTTTATGATATAAAACCTCTTTGCCATTTATATTTTCAAATTTTAGTTCATCTACACTTATACCACATTTTTTAGCAAAACCAAGCGCTGCTGGTGACCACGCTGCATCGCTATTTAGCGCTACATGCCTTGGAGCTCCGATACTCTCAACTACCTTATCGCCAGCAAATTCAGCTATATCGCCACTTAATACAATACGTCTAGGCGTATAATCTAGCCTAAAATCACACTCTAGCGCATACTCATCAAGTACAGATTTAAATTTAGGCTCAATATTACCAAGCTCTTTTAAAAACGGAATCGCTGGAAGTTCTTCCACACCAATCTCAATTAGCATTTTCATAATTTTTCTCCATTATCTTTTTTATCTTTTGCTTCTTTGGCTGCCTTTTTAGCTGCCATCATCTCATCTCTTAGCCTATGCTTCTCCATCATCTGGCGATTAAATCCAACCACAAGGACAAAAATAATAAATATAACGACAACCCAGCCCATAAAACCTAAAAATTCACTCAATAATTAACTCCTTTTGCCCTTTATAATTCCATACAATTGCCTTTTTAACGGTAATTTGGCCATCTTTTAGCTCTTTCTTTGGTGAGTAAATTTTAAATTTCTCCCCAAAAATAGTAGCAAATCCACTCTTAATATTTAGCGTTATATCTCCTACTACATCTCCGCTTGTGGCACTGCTTAGTTCATTTAAGCTTAGTAGATAATCACTCTGATTGCTAGCAAATTTAGTATCAACATTTATATAAGATAGACTTGTAACCTCTAAATTTCCCTTAAAATTATCCACACGATTTACTACTGCCTCAACCCTAGTTCCTAGTGGCAATGATGGATTTTTCTCAAAAATATAAATTCCACGTCTACTCTCATCAGCTAAAATATAGCCATTTTTATCACGATATAACACTATACCAACGATTTTAGCTCTTTCATTACTTATTTTTTTTATCTGATTTATTGATTTTTGAGCTATATTTTGAGCCTGTGTTTGTGTAGTTAAAGTTGCATATAACGGAAAGTGATCAGAATAACTCTCATCCATAAAACTTGCTTTAAAAACACCAAAACTTCCATCCTTATAGCGTAAATTTTTACCCATCAAATCCTTACTAAGTATTATATGATCAATTGCACTTTTGCCTTTTTTATAACTACTTCTTTGATGAGCTGGCACAAATTCCCATAAATTTGTCCATCCATCAAGTTCATTAAGTAAAAATTTATATCCATAATTACTATTTAAATCACCTAAAATTACACCATTTTTACTATTTTTCACTGCTTTTTTCATAGTATTTGCTGCAGCAATTCTATGTTTAATAGGATTTTTAGCTGCTGGAAAATGAGCTACAAAAAACTCAATATTATTCCCCTCAAACTCAACTCTACTCATTAAAATAGGTCTAGTCTTAACATCTGGCACTACATAAATTTGACTATCAATAATTCTATATCTACTAAGCAATCCAAGCCCTACAGGGGAGCCTTTTAATGTAGCAAATTTATAAAATTTATATCCACTTAAATTAGCCAACTCTTTAATTACATTTTCATTTTCTATCTCATTTAGCGCTACTACATCTGCGTTTAATTCCCGCAATACTCTAGAGATTTTTCGTAATTTTTGCTGATATTTAGCATTATTCCATCTATTAGATTTAAAATCGCTATATTCGCTTCCATTTATTTTATCATCGAATAAATTTTCAACATTATAAGTAGCAATCTTTAACTCAGATGAAAATAACAAACCAAATAAACAAATAAGAGTTATTAAAACTCGCATACACTATCCCTAAAATCAAATTTATCCACATTTTGACGAATTGCTTCATATGTGATAATACCCACACTAGTGGCTAAATTTAAGCTTCTACCTTGATTTGTCATTGGAATTGTAATACAATTATTTTTATTTAATTTCATAAGTTCAATTGGCAAGCCACAATCCTCAGCGCCAAATATAAGATAATCACCAGGGGCAAATTGAGCATCAAAATATAATTTATTACATTTAGTAGTAGCAAAGAAAAATCTATCTTTAAATTTTAAATTTGCCTCTAAAAATTCCTCCAAACCTTCCCAAATTATAGGTTTTAAATTTGCCCAATAATCTAGCCCAGCTCTTCTTAAATGTTTATCATCTATTTCAAATCCAAGAGGTTTAATTAAATGCAATTTTGCTCCAGAGTTTACACACATTCTGCCTATGCTGCCTGTGTTTGTATGAATTTTAGGATTTACAAGGACAATATTAAACATCTAAAATATCACCGTTTTATTATTATAAACAAAAACCCTCTCATCAAAGACAAGATCTAAAGCATTACTAAGTACTACTTTTTCAACATTTCTACCAGCTTTTTGCATATCCTTCCAGCTCATTTCATGATTTACTCTAACTACATCTTGAGTAATAATTGGCCCCTCATCTAAATCATCAGTTACAAAATGCGCCGTAGCCCCAATAATCTTAACGCCACGTTCATAAGCTTGCTTATATGGATTAGCACCGATAAATGCTGGCAAAAATGAGTGATGGATATTTATAATCTTTTTAGGATAAACTTTAACAAAATCTGGACTTAAAATCCTCATATATTTTGCAAGAATCATATAATCAAATTTATATTTTGCCAGCTCAGCTAGAACTAATTTTTCATGCTCAGCTCTATCCATACCATCGGCACTAATACAAGTAAATGGAATATTAAATTTATCACTTAATGGGCGCAAAGTATCATGATTGGCTATAATAGCTAAGATATTTGCATTTAAATCACCACTGCTATGTTTAATTAGCAAATCACCTAGACAGTGATTCTCTTTAGTAGCTAAAATTACTATATCTTTTTTCTTAATAGCTTCAAAAAATATTATGCTATCACTAGGTAAATACGCACTTAGTGTATTTTTAAACTCAAGAGTATTGACCTCGCCTACAACAACAGCACGCATATAAAACCTACCATTTTCATGGTCAACAAATTCACTCGTACTTACATAGTTTAACCCATGCTTAAAAACAATCTCGCTAACACGTAAAATTAGGCCCTTTTCATCATTGCAATCAATCTTTAAAATATAATCCACAATATCTCCAAAAATTTTAGAAAAATTCTTTGGATTATACAATTTTTTTGCTAAAAATTAGCCAAAATGAATAAGATAATATCTATTGATTAACTTAGCTATTTTTAATAATCTTAGCTAAAAAAAATGCGTCCATATCGCAATCAGGTAAAATTTTAAGCCCAAACTCACTTATAATCTCTGTTTTTAAGCCAAAACTAATTTTATCAATAGTAATATCAAATTTAGAATTTAAAGCATTTTGCACAACTTCTTCATTCTCACACTCAAAGAATGTACAAGTGCTATAAACTACACAACCACCAGGCTTTAAAGCACTTAGAGCTGAATTTAAAAGCTGTTTTTGTAATTTTGATATTGACTTTATCTCTTTAGCGGATTTCTCAACAAAGCCATCACCAAAATGAGAATAGCTAGAACATGGTGCATCTAATAAAATTTTATCAAATCTACCTTGGCAATTTCTTGAAATACTTCTTGCGTCTTTATTATAGGTTCTAACCCACTCACAGCCATATTTATTTAAATTTGATTTTAAAGTATAAAAGCGTTTTGTATCACTCTCCATTACAGCCAAATCAGCGCCACGCCCCATCATATTAGCTAGTGCAATGCTTTTACCGCCTGGACTTGCACACATATCTAGTACTACATCACTTTTATCTGGATTTAATGCTAATGCTGCTAAGTAGCTACTTGGATTTTGAATATATATTGCTCCATTAGCAAATAGTTCAGAGTGAGTTAGAGCCTCTTTAAATTTAGGCTCACAAATATAAAAATTAGGCAAAAACTCAACAAAGTTAATATCTAAATTATTTAAACCAAAAACAATCTCGTCTTTATTAAATTTAAGCAAATTAAGATAAAATCCAACACTTTTAGGCTTAAAAAAGCTATCCCAAACTCTATTAAAATCAGACTTAGTTAAAGTAGATTCTAAATAATCTTTAAAACTCATCTTTTTAAAAATCTCTCTAAAATTATCATTGCAGCCACGCTATCAAGCTTGCCATCTCTTTTATCACTTACTAAATCGCTAGCTTCTAAACTGCTATAGGCTTCATTTTCATAATAAATCTGACCATCAAAATCCAAAAGCGAAATAAAATGTTTTATCCTTCGCTCCATCTCAGCCTCAGAGCTTCCACCTTTTGGCAAACCAACTACTAATATTTTTGCCTCTTTATCTTTTAATGCGTTACTTACATCTTTTGCAGCTTGATTACGATTCTTACGAAGAATTGGAGTAGTTGGAAGGGCGATTTTACCATCTGGGCTTACTGCCATACCTATTCTTTTAAGTCCAATATCAATAGCAGCTATCATAAAATTCTCACATAAATTCCATCAATAGCAATCTTGCCATCTAGTTCATATTCGTAAATTTTATCCCCAAATTTATTATAACAATCATCGAAATTTGTATTTTTCTTAATAAATTCCATTACTTCATCACTCTTTTCTTCATCATTTTTCACACCAAATTCCATAGCAAATTTATCAAAATCTGTAATGATTTTTGCTTTTTGACTAGCTAGTAGCTCATTTGTACCGCTACTCTCGCCAAGTCTTTGTGGTAAAACATATAACGGAATACCAAATTTAATAGCAGCTCTTGCACTGCTCATAGAACCGCTTTTTATATCAGCTTGAGCTACAACTACCGCATCACTTAAGGCTACTGTGATTAGATTTCGTTCTAAAAATTGCCACCCTTTTGCCAAGGTATCTGGCTCATATGCACTAAGCGCTAGTGAGTTTTGGTAGATATCTTTAATTATTTTGGAATTTTGCGATGGATAAATTTGATTCAAACCATTTCCAAAAACCGCAATTGTATTTGGATATGCACCCATATGAGCATAAATATCAACGCCAATAGCTGCACCACTAACTACGCAAACACCATATTTTTTCAAAGTTGTAGCTAAACTAATAACCATATTTTTAGTATAGACTGAACATTTTCTAGAACCAACAATCGCAACCTTTGGACGATCTAAAAGAGCTAAATTTCCCTTATAATACAATTTATCTGGGGGATTTTTAAAGTTTTTATTAAGGTGTAATTCAGTTATAAAATTCATATAAATCCTTTACAAATACCAATTCAACTTCGCTTTTTAACTCATTTTTCATTACTTCTAAGGCTTTAAATGTTTGCGAATATGGGTGACCAATAGCAATAGCTTGACCGCTAATTTTAGCGATTTTTATAGCTCGGCGAATCTGATTGATAATTGCCTTTTCATCTTTATTATTATCGATAAAAACATCACGCTTTAAGTATTTATTTCCAAATTCTTTACTTAAAATTCCAGCCTTTGATTCCTTAGTGGTATAGCTATCTATAAATATCATTTTATATGTTTTAAGTGAATTAAAAAGTATTTTCATAGAGCTATAATCACTAGTAAATTTACTACCAGTATGATTATTTATATAAATTGCATTTGGAAAATCACTACGAATCTTGGCAATTTGCTTATTAATTTTTTCGATACTATCACCAACTTTTAGAGTATTTTTTTCTTGGTATGGATAATTTATCGCCTCAAGTGGTAGGTGAATCATATAAAATTTAAACTCACGTGCTACGCTGATGGTTTGAGGATAGTTTTGGCTTATTGGAAATATTGATGGAGTAATATTTAATCCAAGGGATTTTATCTTTTTAGCATGATAAAATGTAGAGATATCATCAATTATTATAGCTAGTTTTGGTTTATTAGATTTTGGTTTATTAGTTGGTTTTGATTTTATGTTCGAATTTTCACTAGAATTTATGGCTAATTTTTGACTTGGATTTGCTTTTAAATTTGGATTAGAATTTAGATCTTTACTATTATTTATAGTTGAATTAGCATCACTGTTAATGACTTTATCAACTTTTTTAATCTCAACCAGCTCACCATCTAACTTAGTAAAATTTGGAGTTGGCAACATCTGTATTTTAACTTCATCAGTGATATTTAACTCTAAATTTCTAGGTACATCAAATATGGTAAAATCCTGTCTTCTACCTTCAAAATATCTATCTATATTCTCTATTATAAGTGTTTGATTATGAGCTTTAGAGGTGTTTTTATAGTTGCTCGCAATTGTATAAATAGCCATAGCAACTGCCAAAATGCAGAGCAAAATACCAATATATAAAAGCGCCCTACTTCTTTGGGCGCTATTTTTTTTATCTTGTTCCAATTAATTTTTATCTTTATTAACTAGTCTACCTTTATTGATCCAAGGCATCATAGCTCTTAATTTCTCACCAGTTTTATTTAGCAAACTCTCATCACTTAGTTTACGTTCAGCATTCATTTTTGTATAACCAGCTTTACGCTCTAAAATGAAATTTTTAGCAAATGTGCCATCTTGAATCTCTTTTAAGATCTCTTTCATAGCTGCTTTTGATCTCTCATCTACTACACGTTTACCGCTTACATAATCACCAAATTCAGCAGTATTTGAAATTGAATAACGCATATCAGCCATACCACCTTGGTAGATTAGATCTACGATTAGCTTCATCTCATGTAAACACTCAAAATATGCCATCTCAGGCTCATATCCAGCTTCTACTAGAGTTTCAAATCCAGCATTAATTAAAGCGCAAAGTCCGCCACAAAGTACAGCTTGCTCACCAAATAAATCGGTTTCAGTCTCAGCTTTAAAAGTTGTCTCAATAATTCCAGTTCTACCACCACCAATTGCGCTAGCATAACTTAGAGCAATATCTTTGGCTTTACCTGAAGCATCTTGAGCTACTGCGATTAAATCTGGAATACCGCCGCCATTTACAAATTCATTTCTTACAGTATGACCTGGAGCTTTTGGAGCTATCATTATACAGTCAATACCTGCTGGTGGAACGATTTGACCATAGTGAATGTTAAATCCATGACCAAATGCAATTGCGCTACCGCTTTTTAGATTTGGTTCGATTTCAGCTTTAAAAATATCAGCTTGCATCTCATCAGGAGTAAGTATCATTACAACATCAGCTTCTTTTGTAGCATCTGCTACGCTCATAACTTTAAATCCTTTAGCCTCTGCTTTTGCCCAACTCTTACCATTTGGGTTTAGACCGATGATAACCTCTACGCCGCTATCACGTAGGTTTTCAGCGTGAGCGTGACCTTGAGAACCAAAGCCAATCATTGCTACTTTTTTAGATCTGATTAGGCTTAAATCACAATCTTTGTCATAATAAACTGTTATTGCCATAACTTTCCTTTAGTAAAAAATAAAGAGCAATTATACATTAATAATATTTAAATTTGATAAAATTTTCAAAAAATTATCAAAAATTTAACTTCAATGTAGTAAAATTACTCAAATTAATCAAAAACACGAGAAATATAATGAACGATGCAATCTATAAGAGTATAAAATCTCTACCACCACTTGATGAGACAATTATGAAAATTCAGCAAATTTGCAGCAGCGAAGATAGTGATATTGCTGAGTTAATTAGTGTAATCCACCAAGATCCAATGCTAACAGCAAATATTTTGCGCTCAGCAAATAGTCCATTATATGGGTTTAGCAGGGAAATTGCTGATATAAATAGAGCTGTAGCACTATTTGGAATGGCGACTATTAGAGGTTTTGCTCTAGCTGGTACAATTAGCAAAAGCTTTAAGATTAATCTAGAACCATATGGAATATCTAGTGCTAAATTTATGGATTTAGCAATATTGCAAAACGCTTTAGCATTTAATTGGTGTAGCAAGATAAATCGTGAACTTTTAAACATTATTTCACCAGCTAGTTTTATGATGGATATAGGCAAGATTATAATTGCTAAAGAGTTAATTGATTCTAAAAAATCTACCAAATTTAAAGATGAATTACAAAATATCTCCACAACAAATGAACTATCTAAACTTGAAATAGATATGGTAGGTATCTCAAGTCAGATGGTTACAGCTCAAATCTTTAAAAATTGGAATCTAGAACCTGAGATTGCAGAAGTTATAAAATACTCTTTAAACCCAATTGATGCCCCAGAAAATCTTAAAAAGCACTGCTATATCTTAAGCGTGATAAGTAATAGCGTAAATGTCTTTGGCACACTATTACCAGATCAATTAAATAGTACTACTGAGCTTTTAAAACTCTATAATTTAGATGCTCAACTATTTTTCAGCGCTATTGAAAAAGTACAACATTGAAGGCATTTTTAAACTCTTTAACTACTGGATTAGAGAGTAAATATATCAAGTCAAGTGAGCTTGAAATATTAAGGGTATTAGAACAGATAAAGGCTGTGACTAAGCATAAAAATAGATACTATTTAAATGATGGATTTGTCTGCGGAAAACTAGATATATCCAGTAATGGAACCGGATTTTTATACCCATTTGATAATAGGTTTAAACAAGATTTAATGATAGAAAATCGTGATTTATGCGGTGCACATTTTGGCGATATTGTTCTAACAAAACTAACTAAATTTAAAAAACCACGACAAAAGGCTGCTGTTATTGCTGTATTACAAATGGCAAACGAAACAAGTGTAGTCTATACCAAAAAAATCGGCCAAGCTATAATGGGTGTAACAATTCCAAATTCGCTCACAATCGCTCTAAAAGCTAGCCAAAAATCTTTAAAAGAGCTCCCACAAGGTACTGTGCTAAAAATCAATAATCTAGATAATGATATAGTAGAAGTCTTAGGCGTGATGGATGATCCAAATGTAGATCAAAAAATCTCAATGGCTCTATATAACAAGCGTGAAATATTTCCAAAAATTGCACAAAATGAAGCAATTAGCTTTGGCAATGAAGTTGATAAGAGTATGTATCCAAATCGTATTGATTTAACTCATTTGCCATTTTGTACCATTGATCCAGTAGATGCTAAAGATTTTGATGATGCAATATATTTTGATAAAAACACAAATGAAATTTATATAGCAATTGCAGATGTGAGTGAGTATGTAAGCCCGTATAGTGGGATTGATAAAGAAGCAAGGTTTCGTGGATTTTCCATATATTTTCCACATATTGCCATTCCTATGTTACCACGAGAGTTAAGTGAAAATATATGCTCATTAAAGCCAAATTGTGATCGACTTGCTTTTGTCTTTAAAATCAAGCTTAACTCAAATTTAGAGCCTATAAATGAGGAGCTTATAAGCTGCATAATTCACTCTAAAAGACGCTTTAACTATGATGAAGTAGATAGCTTGATCAATCAAGAGTTTGAGTGCGAAAAAGAGATAAAAAATTGGCTAATGCCACTTTTTGAGCTAACACAAAAACTAAAAGAAAAACGGCTTAAAAATGGCTTTGACTTTCATACTTTAGAACTTAAAATGGGCTTGGATAAAAATGGAGATATCAGCTCAACTAGATTTGAAAGCTCTACACCATCGCATTCGCTCATAGAAGAGTGTATGCTACTAGCTAATAAAGCTGCTGCAAAAAGAATTAATAAGGGTATATTTAGAAATCACGCACCAGCTGATTTAAAAAAGATAAATACACTTTTAGATGATCTTGCTGTGCTTGGTATCGAAGTACAATATGATGGCGATCTAGTAGCTATGATAGCTAAAATTCAAGCCAAAGCTAGTGAACTAGGTATAAGAGAAGATGTAGATAAACTCATTATAAAAGCACAAAAAAGAGCAGAATACGCAAGTAACTGCACTGGTCACTTTGGGCTTGGATTTGAGTTTTATTCACATTTTACTAGCCCAATTCGTAGGTATTCAGATTTAATACTTCATAGGATTTTAAAGGCCAATAATGATGCTAAATTCACAAACTATCTAATGTTGGGTATTGATGAATTATGTAGTAATTTAAATATCCTCGAGCGTGAAGCTGATAAAGTTGCGTGGGATTTTATGGATCGTAAATTTGCTCGCTGGGCAGCTCAAAATATTGGTAAAAATTTTAAATGCTACATATATGAAAGCGGCAATCAAACAATTGCCAAGTTAAATGATGAGCTAAAAGGAGCTAGAATTTTTTTAAGTAATTTTAATTGTGAAATATTAACTCAAGTTATGGTAAAAATCACAGATGTAGATATCCCAACAGCAAAAATTATAGGTAAAGTAGTAGAAATTTTAGATGTATAAAAAAGATTTTATATCGCTTCTAGCCTCGACAAATATTCCAAATTTTTTCTTACTTTATGGAGCTGAGAGTTATCAGGTGGAGTTTTATACTAATGAGCTTTTAGGTAAATTCGATAAAGAAAATATGCTAAGCTTATATTTTGATGATTATAACTTTAATCTTGCTATTTCACATCTTAGCGAGCCATCACTGTTTGCTAATTCTAACCTACTCCATATCAAAAATGATAAAAAAATTCCAGCAAAAGATATTAAAGAACTAATTACACAGTGCCAAAATAATCCAAATAATATATTTATTCTTGAACTTCACGAAGGTGATGATAAAGCCTTAACTGATATAAAAAAGCAATTTGGGTCTAATTTTGTTAGATTTTTTCCACCAAGTAGCGCTTCAGAGGTAAATCAAATTCTATCTAATCACGCTAAATTTCTAGGATTAAATATAGATAATCAATCGCTTTTATATATCTACAATTTACAAAATGAAAATCTATATCTAAGTGCAAGCGAACTAAATAAACTTGCTAGTATTGGTATTAAATTTAGTCTTGATGAGATTAAAGAAAGGGTCTATGCGCTAAATGGCATTGGCTTTGATACACTTTTTGATAAAATTATTAACAAGCAAAGTATAAATAGTGACTATTTTGAGTTTATAAATGATAGTTCATTTAATGAAATAGCGCTTTTAAATATGCTGTTTAAAGCATTTTATAGATTATACCTTATCCACAGCTCTATAAAAACAAATGGCAAATTTGATTCAAAAATCGTCTTAGGATACACCCCGCCACCTCAAGTGCTAAATAAACTTCAATCTCAAGCTATAGCGATAAAAACCGAGCAATATGCTCAAATTTTTAAATTTTTAAATGAGATTGAATTTGATTTAAAATGTAAAAATAACATTGATAAAGAGTGTTATCTACTCTCTGCTATTCTTAACCTACAAGACATTTTGAGCAAAAACAGCAAATTTTAAGTATTTTTTTAGTATAATCGCCCCTGCATTTATGCAAATTCCTTGCTCTTGTATAGAAAAAGAGCTAAAATCCATAAGGAGAATATATGAGACATTACGAGCTTTTATTCATCTTAAAGCCAACACTTACAGAAGATGAAGTTAAAGTTAAGGCTGATTTCATTAAAGAAATCATTACAAAAAATGGTGGCGAAATTGCTAATGTAGTTGAAATGGGTACACGCAAACTAGCTTATAAAATTGAAAAATATGAGCGTGGTACATACTTTGTAATCTACTTTAAAGCCCCAACACAACTAATTGCTGAATTAGTAAGAAATCTAAGAATAACAGAAGAAGTTATCAGATTTTTACCAGTAAAATATGAAAATAAAAAAGAGATTGCAGCTTGGGAAAAACTAAGCAAAGGTCAAAAATTAGTTCAACCTAAAAAAGAATCAAAAATAGAAGAAAAAGTAGCTGAACAAGAGTAATTTATAAAGGCTAGATTATGTTTAATAAAGTAGTTTTGGTAGGAAATTTAACTAGAGATATCGAGCTAAGATATATACAAAGTGGTACTGCTATAGGCAGTAGCGGATTAGCTGTAAATCGCAAATTTAGCGTAAATGGCGAGAGAAAAGAAGAAGCTTGCTTTATTGACATAACATTTTTTGGTCGTCAAGCTGAAGTTGCAAATCAATACCTAAATAAAGGCAGCAAGGTTTTAATCGAAGGTAGGCTTAAATTTGATACTTGGCAAGACCAAAATGGGCAAAACCGCTCAAAACACTCAATAGTAGTAGAAAATATGGAAATGTTAGGCGGCGGTCAGCAAAATCAAGGTGGATATAATAGAGATGGCGACCAAAATTTTGGTGGCTATAATAACTATTCAAATAATGGTGGATATGGTGCAAATTCATATAACCAAAATAGAGATTATAGTCAAAATAGCAGTAGTTATGGTAGGGATTTTAACCAAAACAATAACTACTCTCAAAATAGCTATACTGCAAAACAGCCGGCAATGGAGCCATACCAAGAAAAAGTCCCAGAGATTGATGTAGATGCTGATATGAAATTTGATAACAAATCTACTAAGATTAATTTTAATACCAGCACCGAAGATGAAGAAATTCCATTTTAAAGGATAAATAATGGCAGAAAAAAGAAAATATAGCAAAAAATATTGCAAATTTACAGAAGCAAAAATTGATTTTATCGACTATAAAGATACAGCACTTTTAAAACAATGCTTATCTGAAAGATTTAAAATTATGCCAAGACGCTTAACTGGCACAAGTAAAAAACATCAAGAAATGGTAGAAAAAGCAATTAAAAGAGCTAGACATGTTGCTCTTATACCATACATAGTTGATAGAAATAACGTAGTTACTAACCCATTTGAAGGTTTATAAGCCTAAGATCTAGTGCCCCATTTTGGGGTCTTAGATCTTAGATTCTTTTATTATAATCCATTCTTATCTTTATAACCTCAAATATAAATTTGATATATCCACCTTTATACCAATTTTTATTAGCTTTTATTAGAGCTATACCAAGCTTATAGCTTAAATGGTTTTTTAATCCTAATGCATCTTTATAATCACTATACGCTTCAAGTTCTAATCTTTTTAAATTTGGATTATTTTTTATCTTTTCTTTATATATTTTTTCTTCTTTTTGATATTTTATCACTATATCTATTAATGCAAATGGTAGCTTTAAAATACCTAATATACTCTTAGAGTTCTCTATCATAGAATACCCTAGTCTGTATTCAAGACTATTTAATATTTGTGATTTTGCACTACCATAAGATAGCTTAGGTGTTTGCTCTTTTATAACATTTAATGGCTCAGATATATTTTGACTTAAAAATTTATCTTTGAATTTAATACTATTAAATTTTCTCTTGTACTTTACTAAAGAAATATCATAAGGGTAACTATCAAAATAAGCAAATCTATTTTTACTCTTATTATTATAGATAGCATCATATAAAAATTCCAACTTGTCCTGTGCATTAATTAAGCTATCTAGCATATTTTCAATAGTTTTTGGTGATATAAACTCATCTTTATCATAAATATATTTAAAATTTTCATTTGGCATATTTTTATTTTTTAGCGTCTCTTCTTTACCCCATTTTTGCTCAAATATATCATCTCTTAACCAAAATATATTACACTTTATCTGTTTTGATGGATTTCCTGCATTTACAGTATTTGAGTAGCATTGTTTAATAACCATACTTTTAGCACCAATTACAGCCCCAGATGCTATAAATGAGCCTTTTAAAATGCCAGCTTCTTGTCCGCACCATACATGATCGCCAATATAGATACTTTTGGAAAAATTTAATCTATTATTACTTTTTATATCCATTATAGGGTGATAGTCGCACGTACTAGCCCATATACTCCATGAAAACATACAATCTCTACCGATAATAATATTTTTAGCCTCATAAACACGCAAACTAACCCCACCAAAACTACTATCATCATCGATATAGCAACAACAGTCTTTTGCAAGAGAAATAGTGCCATTTACCCTAACACCATTGCCAATAAAAACTAGATTATTATCTGAGTGAAAAATTATATTAATATTTTTACTTCTTCCAGCAAAAAATACAATATTATTTTTACCTTTAAAATCACATTTGAAATTTAACTGTTTTGATAAATCACCATATATAATATTGTCATTTTCTCCGATATTTTTTAACATAAACTCTCAAAATACTTATATTAAAATATCAAAAAACAAGATTAAAAAATAGATAAATTAAAATATTTAAGAATAATAATCTAAGGTAACTAGTTTTAATAAATTAGCTACCTTATAACTTTAAAAATTTAAGAAAACCAGCTCTTAATCTTATCTAAGATACTCTTATCACTTGCCATTTCACCAGTTTTGATACCAAAGCTGCTTTGAAGCTCTTTTAAAAGCTCAATCTGTTCATCGCTTAATTTTTTTGGCATTTGAATAGAAATTTGCACAATTAAGTCGCCAAGATGCTTAGAGTGAGCATTTCTAACACCCTCTTTAGCAATAACAAACTGTTGCTTATCTAGAGTTCCTACAGGTAATTCTAGCGTCGTTTCACCCCTAAGTGTTGGTATCTTGATACTCTCACCAAGTACTGCTTGGGTAAAAAATACTGGAATCTCAATATATACATCATCTCCATTTCTATGAAAATGTTCATCATCTCGTACCATTATGCGTACATATAAATCACCAGTAGCATTTTGACTTTGGTTACCTTTTTGACTTACTCTAATTCTAGTACCATTATCAACACCCTCAGGAATATTTATCTTGATACTCTGAGTTGCTTCATTATAGCCATTAGCATTACATTCAGGGCATTTTTCTTTAATGCTTTGACCAGTCCCAGAACAATTTGGACAACTCTGGACAAATTGCATAAAGCCATGCTTAACGCCTATTTTGCCACTTCCTCCACACTGAATACAACTCTCTTTTTTTCCATCTTTTGAACCAGTTGAATTACAAGCTTTACACGGAGTTTTATAGCGATATTTTAACTCCTTTTCACAGCCAAATACTGCCTCATTAAACTCAAGCGTCAACCCTACTTCAATATCTAATGAATATTTATATTGATTTTTTGAGCTTCTTTGCGAGCCAAATCCACCCCCAAAAAATGAACTAAATACATCTCCTAAATCATCAAAATCAAATCCACCACCAAATCCGCCGCCAGCTGATCCTTTTAAGCCTTCTTTGCCATACCTATTATAGATTTCTCTTTTATCAGAGTCACTTAAAACCTCATAAGCTTCATTAATTTGCTTAAATTTTTCTTCAGCTTCTTTATCGCCTTGATTCCTATCTGGGTGATATCTTAACGCTTGCTTTCTATAGGCCTTTTTAATTGTCTCTGTATCAGCATCTCTTGATACCTCTAAAATCTCATAATAATCAAATTCCAAAATCTGTTCCTTAAATAATTTTAACCGCAGATTTTATCTAAAAGTTACTAAATTTACGCATAAAAGCAAATTTATTATTAATTTTTGGTATAATATTGCCAAATTTTTGATATCAGGAGTTACAGATGATAAATGTATTAATGATAGAAGATGATCCAGAGTTTGCTCAAATTTTATCTGAATATTTGATTAAATTTAATATCAAGGTTACAAATTACGAAGACCCATATCTAGGCCTAAGTGCCGGAATCAAAAATTACGATCTTTTAATCTTAGATCTTACCTTGCCTGGTATGGATGGATTAGAGGTTTGTAAAGAAATTAGAGAAAAATATGATATCCCAATTATTATAAGCTCAGCTAGAAGCGATGTAAATGATAGAGTTGTTGGCTTACAAATTGGTGCAGATGACTATCTACCAAAACCATACGACCCAAAAGAGATGCACGCTAGAATCACTAGTCTAATCCGTCGCTACAAAAAGAGCAATGAAGCTCAAGAAGAAGTTGCAGATACACTATTTAAGGTTGATGATAAACGTCACGAAATATCGTATAATGGTACACCATTAACACTAACTCCAGCTGAATATGAAATTTTAGAGTATCTAATTAAACAACACAGCTTCTCAGTATCAAGAGAACAGCTAGTATATCACTGCAAGAGTTTAAAAGATAAAGACTCAAAAAGCCTTGATGTAATCATTGGTCGTTTAAGAAGCAAAATCGGTGATAACTCTAAATCTCCTAAGCATATATTCTCAGTTCGTGGCATAGGGTATAAATTAGTCGGATGAGATACTCTTTAACAACTAAAATCACGGTAATTTTTGCTATTGGCTTTATCGTGATTTGTACTCTATTTTTTATGTTTTTTAAACTCCAGCACGAACGAATTCTAGGAAAAATCAGCGAAAATCATTACAACTCAATTAGCTGGTTGCTCTCACTATATCAAAAATCTAATATGCCAGAAGACTGGGAGAGATATTTTAAAAATTTTGATCTAGCTTATGTTAAAAATGCAAATTTACAAAAGGCAATTTTTGACCAAGGTACACTAGTTAGTAGAAGCGATACATTAATTGGCATAGTTGATACAATTAGCTATAAAAATAATCTTTATCTACGCATTAAAAATCAAAGCGTAACTATAATTTTAGAATCTACTTTGCATAGTGGCAATGACAGTATATTAGCAAGCTTCATAATTGTTATGGCGCTATTTATCTCGCTTTATGTATCAATTTTTAGAAGTCTTGTACCATTGAAAAAACTACGTAGCGATATACGTAAATTTGCAGCTGGCAATATGGATGGAGTTTGCGTAGTCAATTTTTCTAAAGGCAACGATGAGATAAGCGAGGTTGCATATGAATTTAATAACGCAGCATGCAAAATTAAAGATCTCATTATGTCTAGACAATTATTTTTACGCACCATTATGCATGAGTTAAAAACACCAATTGGCAAAGGTAGAATCGTTAGTGAAATGATCGAAGACGACACTCAAAAAGAGCGTTTAATAGCAATTTTTGAGCGACTCAATATCCTAATAAATGAATTTGCTAAAATAGAACAACTTTTAAGTAAAAGCTATAGCTTAGATTATGCTAAATATCGTTTTAGCCTCATATTAGACCAAGCTAAAGATATGATGCTCTTAGATGATTTTAATAGTAATGTTAAAGTTAATTTAAACTCCGATCCGCTTTTAAAAGTAGATTTTCAGCTATTCTCTCTTGCTATTAAAAACTTAATAGACAATGCATTAAAATATTCTGATGATAAAAAAGTGCTTATAACATGCGATAATAAGACTATTTCTATAAAAAATCATGGTAAGCCATTAGATCGCTCTATTGAACATTATAAACAAGCCTTTATAAGAGATAATAGCTCAAAAGCTAGCGGAATGGGGCTTGGATTATATATTATAGAACATATATGTTCTATGCATAAATTTAGCTTAGATTATAATTATGCTGATGGATATCATGAATTTTTAATTAAATTTGGAAAATTAAATAATGAAAAAGCTTGAGCAGTTTGATAGACTTGTAGAAGCCTTTGGCAAAATTCCTGGTGTAGGTAAAAAATCAGCGATAAAATATGCTTATTATGTAGCATTACAAGATCCATTTTTTGGGCTAAATTTAGCCCATACAATAGAAAATTCCATTCACAATCTAAAACACTGTATAATCTGTAACGGTATTAGCCAAAATGAAATTTGTGATATCTGTAGCGATATCAATCGAAACAGCTCCATAATATGCGTAGTTGAGAGTCCTAAAGATATTCTAACTATAGAAGATTCAAATTCATTTGACGGATTATATTTTGTCTTTAATGAGATAAATAGTGTAGAAAATTTAAAAGATATGATTAGTAAATTTAACTCAAAAGAGTTAATTTTTGCTTTTAGCCCAAGTATAAATAGTGATGGTATTATGCTTTATATCGAAGATCAATTAAAGGAATTAGGAATTAGCTTTACAAAAATTGCTCAAGGTATCCCAACTGGAGTAAGTCTAGAAAATGTCGATATGCTCTCATTAACTAAAGCAATAAAAGATAGAAAAGAACTTTAAAGCTCAAATACTCCACGCATTAACTGCGCAATCTTGTCTTGATTAAATTTATTATCAAAAAATATATTAAATGCCAAAACCGCTTGATAAAGTAACATATCCTTACCATCTTTGTTTTGTACATTTAACTCATTAGCAAGGCGTAAAAATTGAGTATTTTTATTATAAATAACATCAAAGGCAAATTTTGAATTAGACAAGATATCATTTAGCAAATGTTTATCACATGGCAATTCATCATTACAAAGCCCTGCTGAAGTGGTATTTACTACTAAATCGTAACTACTTGGAATAAAATTTGTATGAGTATGGAATTTATAGTTATTAAACTGTTCGCTTTTATCGCTTCGGTTTAAAATCTCAACATCTACTCCACTAAGATCTAAAATATATGCAAGTGCTTTAGCAGTACCACCAGCACCTAATATTAACGCCTTATTAATTTTGCCAAATTCAGCAATTGCCATCATAAATCCAGGCGCATCAGTATTATAACCTTTAATCTTATCACCTATACGAACTAATGTATTAATCGAGCCAATCTCCTTTGCAATACTATCAAGCTCATCGCAAAGGTTGATTACTGACTCTTTAAATGGAACGGTGATATTTGCCCCTTGAAGGTTATATTTTTTAAATTTATCAATTATATCACCGCCTTGCTCTAGTAAAATCCTACCATATATTCCATTTATACCCAATCCACAAAGCGCACTATTATGAAGCCTTGGCGAGATAGAATGCGATACAGGATTACCAAAAAGAGCAAAATATTTCATTATTATTTAACCCTATAAACAAAGGCGCCACTTGAGATATCTTGACGTATTTTTTGAATATTTGATTCAATGTTAGAACTAAATGGACCAATTAGAATTTTTACTACTTTATTACCATTTACAACAACTTCATGAGTTGTGTATTTATAGCCATTAGCTGTAATTCTTTTAATCAAAGCACTACTTTTATCGAGTTTAGATACAGATGCAACTTGAATATATGTTCCCTTAGCTAGGCCGCTTGTAGTAGTTGGCTCTTTTTTAGGTTCTACCTTTTTAACTGGTTCAGATTTTTTAACTGGTTCTTTTTTAGGTTCTGATTTTTTAACTGGTTCTACCTTTTTAGCTGGCTCTTTTTTAGGTTCTACCTTTTTAACTGGTTCAGATTTTTTAACTGGTTCTTTTTTGTTATCTTTAACAGCTGGAGCAGTTGCACCAAATGGCTCTTCAACTTTTGGAGGTAGCACTGGCACAATCATACTAGGCGTAGTATCCATAGCAGCTTGAGCATTTTTATACTCATTTACGATATTTTCAAAACTCTCTTTAGAATTTGAATTATCACTAACAATTGGTACTTGTTCAAAAAGATCATTTGAGCCACTATTATCTGATGTATTAGCAGGCAACTCAGCAGGTAGTAACAGACTATCAGATATATCGTTACCCTTTTTAGTCTCATTTGAATTTAAAAACTTCACAACAATCAATACTACAACAAAAATGATAACTAGCAACGCCACACCAATTAAAATTTTGCGTATACCACCAGACTTTTCCTCTTCGTTTTTATCTAGCAAGATATCTTGTAAATTATTATTTTCTTCCATAATTTATCCTTTACATATGTTTTGACCAGCTAGCACCACGCTCTTTTTGATAGAGCTCATATGGCAAGGCTAGAATATTATACTCTAATGGCATATCCATGGTAGGGAACATTCTCCACTCTTGAGGTAACTTTTGTGATAGCATCACTGATAGTTTATTAGCTATTTGACACCCTTCCATAAAGGTTGTATGACCTTTATGGACGTATAGATGCAAATGACCAGGGGTTTTGGTCTCATAAGCTGTGAAATTTATAAACCCCTCTTCTCTTAGCAGTAGCTGAGCCCTATGCCAAAAGCGTTCAGGCATTCTGCCATTATAGTCAAAAACAATATTTTCAACCTTATTTAACCTATTAATCAAAGAGTGTGCTACGATTATTTTACGCTCAGCATGTTCTCTTTGTATTGCTAGGCTAAGTGGTTCATCTACTCTTTCAAATTTATCAAAAAAATACCTACCTTTATGCTCAATCTTTTTTACAGTTAGATCACGCTTAATATAATAGTGGTCGGTTATCATTTTGATAAGCGATAGATCTGTGCGCTGCATTAAAATGTCGCTTTATTATAGATGATAAATTGATGAGCTAACTCTTTTAATTCGGCTGCAATTTTGCGTTGTTTATCAGTATTATTGATATCATCTAATACATCAGCTATACGATTTGCAATTAACTCAAATTCAGCCTCTTTCATACCTCTAGCAGTAAGCGCTGGACTACCTACTCTAATACCGCTTGTTACAAATGGGCTTCTAGTCTCACCCGGAACTGTATTTTTATTTACCGTAATTCCTGCATTACCTAAAGCTACATCTGCATCCTTACCGCTAAAATCTTTATTTAAGAAACTAACAAGTACAAGGTGATTATCAGTACCGCCACTTACTAGATCATATCCACGACTAATTAATACTTCACCAAGTTTTTTAGCATTTGCTTTTACCTGTTTAGCATATACCTTCCACTCATCACTTAGATTATGTTTAAAGCCTACAGCCTTACCAGCAATAACATGCATTAATGGTCCACCTTGGATTCCTGGGAAGATTGAGCTATTTATTTTTTTAGCAAATTCTTCATCATTTGTCATTATAATGCCACCTCTTGGACCTCTTAGTGTTTTGTGAGTTGTAGAGCTTACTACATGACAGTGCGGGAATGGATGAGCATGCTCGCCAGCTACTACTAAACCAGCAATATGAGCCACATCAGCAAACAAGTATGCTCCAACACTATCAGCTATCTCTCTAAAGCGTTTAAAGTCAATCTCTCTAGTATATGCACTAGCACCGCAAACAATCATTTTTGGTTTTACTATATTTGCGATATCAGCTACTCTATCATAGTTAATTCTACCATCAAGCTCAACACCATAAAAGAAACTCTCATAATATTTACCCGAACTTGATACTTTTGCACCGTGAGTTAGGTGACCACCATGACTTAAATCCATACCTAACATCTTGTCTCCTGGTTTTAAGAAAGCACCATATACGCCCTGATTGGCTTGTGAGCCACTATTTGGTTGAACATTAGCAAATTCGCAGCCAAAAAGCTTTTTACATCTATCAATTGCAATTTGCTCAATCTCATCTACAAACTCACATCCACCATAGTATCTTTTGCCAGGATAACCCTCAGCATATTTATTAGTAAGAACTGAACCCATAACTTCCATAACTTCAGGATATGTAAAATTCTCACTAGCAATCATTTCTAAATGATCACACTGACGCTCAAGCTCTTTGTTTAAAAGAGTGTAAATCTCTTTATCATAACTTTCTAAATTCATATTTACTCCTTAATTTTTTGGTTTCATCGCTGGAAATAATATAACATCGCGAATTGATTTTTTATTTAATAGTAGCATCACTAACCTATCAACGCCAAGACCCCAACCAACAGTTGGCGCCATACCATATCCAAGAGCCTTACAATAATCCTCATCCATCTCATGAGCTTCATCATTGCCAGCATCTTTACTCTGTATTTGAGCCTTAAATCTTTCATATTGATCAACTGGATCATTAAGCTCATTAAATGCATTTGCTAATTCTCGACCAGCAATAAATAGCTCAAATCTTTCTGCTATATCTGGATTCTCATCACTACGCCTAGAAAGTGGTGAAATTGAGATAGGAAAATCTGTAATAAATGTAGGATTTACTAGTTTGCTTTCGACATAATTATCAAATAGCTCAGCTTGCAAATGTCCAAGATCAAGCTTTTCATTGGCTTCAAATTTATCATCTCTTAATTTAGCTAAAATCTTTTCTTTATCGCTTACTATAGCCCTATCTAATCCACCAATCTCTACAAGTGCATCAAGATATTTAATTCTTTTAAATGGTTTAGAAAAATCAATATTTTGACCATCGAATTCGATTATTTTACCCAAATTTAACTTATCAAGTAGTGTCGCAAATAGCTCTTCAGTCAGATCCATAACCTCAAAATAATCATGCCATGCCCAATAAAACTCAATACTAGTAAATTCAGGATTATGTGTTAAATCCATTCCTTCATTTCTAAAGCAACGATTCATTTCAAATACCGCTTCCATACCACCAACAATTAATCTTTTTAGATATAGCTCAGGAGCAATTTTAAGATACCTATCTACACCTAGTGCGTTATGGTGGGTAATAAATGGCTTAGCATTTGCTCCGCCAGCTATTGGGTGCATCATTGGAGTCTCAACCTCCAAAAATCCACGTTCTTCAAAAAATCTTCTGATGGTACTAATAATAATTGAACGCTTAAGAAAATCGCTTCTTACATCCCTATCCATAATCATATCTAGGTATCTTTGGCGATATCTTGTTTCTATATCAGTTAAACCATGAAACTTCTCAGGAAGCGGAGATATAGCCTTAGTAGCTAAAGTAACCTCGCTTGCGTGCAAACTAAACTCGCCAGTCTGCGTAATAAATGCATAACCTTTAACAAGCACAATATCGCCAACTTCTAGATTTTTCTTAAATTTAGCATAATATTCTTCACCAATACTAGCTAATGAGTAGTATATTTGAACATTATCATTCTCATCTTCTATATTGGCAAATGTAGATTTTCCAGCGACTCTTTTTAGCTTAATTCTACCAGCTATAACTACCTCTTCTTGGGCTTTTCTCTCACCTTCAGGAAGCTCTTTTATATATCCAAATTTACTCTTAAACTCAGAAATATTCATCTCTCTTTTTAAGAAATGTGGATAAGGGCTAACTCCCATTTGTCGTAGCTCATCAGCCTTAGCTAGACGAGTTAATTCTAATTCATTATCAAAAATCAATTAAATTCCTTTTATCTTTTGTTTATTGCATTCACTACAAACACCATATAGTTGCATAATATGACCAGTAAGCTTAAAGCCATGCTCTTTAGCAATTGCTAGCTGGCGCTTTTCTATAATTTGGTCTTCAAACTCAACTATCACACCGCACTGCCTACAGATCATATGGTCGTGATGAGGTTTATTGGCTAGTTCAAATTTCTTACCCTGGGCACCAAAACTAATTGATGTTACCATGCCCGATTCTTCAAGTAAATTTAGACTTCTATAAACTGTAGCAATACCGACATTTAGCCCTGGATGGCGTTCTTTGATATGCAAATATAACTGCTCTGGGGTAAAATGCTCACTATTATTATATAATGTTTGTAAAAGTACTTCACGCTGTTTGGTATATTTTAAACCATTATCTCGCAATACTCTCTTGAATCTCTCTAGCAACGCATCATATTCAATATTTTCTATCATTGCTCCACCTTAGTTAAATTTTCTTCTACTCCCTCAACTCTATCTAAAAGCTCAGGAACGACAATCTGACCACTCTCTACACTCTCTTTAACTTTACTAACATCCATTGCCATAATAAATTGACCAGCACTTAATAATATTGGATAAACCTTGCTGCCTTCAAAAAATGGAGATATTTTTTGATTTAATACTGAAATTTTTGATACAATCGCAGCTAAAATGGCAAGAACTAAAAATATCTTTGCTGCTCCAACAAAAAATCCTAGTAATCTATCCACAAATCCTAATCCACTCATTTTTAACATCTTTGATAGTAGATTACCAAGCATCAAGCATACAAACCAAAATACTAACAAAGCAAGCAAAAATCCAAAGAAAAATTCTGCCGAATCACTGAGTTGATATATATAAAGACTTATTAAATCTCCAACTAAATTTGCATTTCTACTAGCGATAATCACGCCACCAATAATACCTATAAGGCCAAAAACTTCTTTAATAAGGCCATTTATAATACCCTTAATTCCTAAAATAATCACTACAGCGATAATAATAATATCAAACCAAGTAATAAAATCCATCAATTCTTCTCCATTAATTTAAATTTGTCGCATTAAATTGCATCGCAATATCTTTTGTTATTATATTTTCATCTAGTGCCTTTTGTATCTCGTTTGCCATAATTCTCATACCACTTTGCGAGCTACCAAGTTGCATTTGAGAGAGAATTTGATGAATTTTACCCTCTCTTATTAAATTTGAAATTGCGATATTATTTAGCATAATCTCAAAAAGTGCAACCCTACCTCCGCCAATTTTTGGGAGTAAATTTTGAGAAATTACAGCTATTAATGATGAGGCTAAAGAGCTTTTGATATATGCTTGATCACTTGTAGCAAAACTATCTATTATTCTATTTATAGAGCTTACAGCTGAGTTTGTATGTAGTGTTGCAAAGACCAAATGCCCTGTTTGAGCCGCTTCAATAGTCATTGCCATAGTCTCTTTATCACGCATCTCTCCAACTAAAATCACATCTGGGTCCTCTCTAAGAGCATATTTTAACGCTCGTGAAAATGAGCTTGTATCGCTTCCAACATTTCTATGCGAAAATAGTGAGTTTTTGCTAGTATGAATAAATTCTACTGGATCTTCAATAGTAATGATGTGCTTATTTTGACTTTGATTTATCTCATTTAAAATTGCTGCTAGCGTAGTACTTTTACCACTTCCTGTAGCTCCAGTTATTAGAATTAGTCCCTTTTGTTTCTTAGCTAAATCAAATAATATATCTGGTGCGCAAATATCATCGAGCGTTGGTATCTCTAGCGGTATAGTACGAAACGCAGCTGAGAGCTCACCATTCATAGTATAATAATAATTTACTCTAAATCTACTATTGCCAAGATCAATAGAAAAATCAAGCTCTTTAAATTTTTTTAATTCAGCTTTTTGCTCTTCATCTATAAGTGGTAGGCAAATTTCTTCTATATCATTTGGTGTTAGAACTACATTTCCTGTAGAAACTAGCTCTCCATCAATTCTAATCTTTGGCATACTTCTAGCTACTAGATGTAAATCACTAGCTTTTTTATCTATTACCAAATCAAGCAAAGATCTTATAGCCATATTCTACTCGATAATTTTTGGAACTTCAAAACTTTTGCCCTGTTTTTGTGGAGCATTTTGTAAAATTATATCTATTACATCGCTCTTGCGTGGTTCATCATCTCTAAGTGGAGTTCCACCGCTTACAGTACTTACTGCAGCTTCTATGCCATCTAAATTTAACTCATTTAAAACATCAACGAAATCGACAATCTTGCTAAGTTGACCCTTAAACTCTTCGCGCTTATCATCCGGAATCTTTAGTGCGCTTAATTTCTCTAATTTTTCAAGCATTTTATCATCAATTTGCACAGTTTCACCCCAAATTTAAAATTTTTGAGCGATTATATCATAAGTTTTCTTAGATAGAAATTATCAATATCAGGAACTTTTTAATAATTGCCTTTTTATTTGTTAGATTTAAGATAATTTATGATAAAATTAGCAAATTTTTTATTTTTAAAGGATATTACTTTGGCAGTTAAAGAGAATATTGACTATATTAAAAATGAGATTAGCTCTCAAGAACAACTATTAGAAAGCGCTATAAAGAGTGAAAGATTTTTTAAACGCAATAAAAAGAGCTTTATCGCTGCAGGAATTGTTATAATTATTGCGCTTGCTGGTTATAGTATATCAAATGCTTTACAAGAAGCTAGCAAAGCAGAAGTTAATAAAGCCTATAATACCTTAATAAATCACCCAGACGATAGTAATGCAAAACAGATTTTAATATCTAAAAACCCATCTTTATATGCTCTTTTTGTGATTAAAACAGCTGATTTAAACTCAACTACACTTATAGATGAGGCGATCAATTTAGAGATCGATCCGCTTTTAAAAGAAATTTTAGTAAATTTAAAAGGCCAAGAATCAGCTAAAATTTTATCAAATTACAATGCTTTAGTCGATGGCTATGAGCTATTAAAAGATGGCAAAACTGATGCTGCAAAGGCTGAATTTGCCAAAATTCCTCTTAATTCACCACTTCAACAAATTGCCAAAAATTTAGAGCATTATCAAGGAAAATAGTATGAATTACAAAGCTTATATTCTATCATCTTTAATGCTTTTTATACTTGTTGGTTGTTATACTAAAAGAGAGTATTATAAACCTGAGAGTGTATCTAGTAATATAGAATTTACCGACTCATTAAGCTCAGCCATTCAACAAACTAGTAAATATGGTGCTGTATTAAAAAATGGTAGTGTGCTACTAAAAAGTGGAAAGATTATAGAGCTAAATTTGCTTAAAGATGATAACTTTTTAGGAGAGTATCAAGATAAGCTTTTAGTTGCTAATATTGATGGATCATTTAAAGTATTAGTTGATAAAGATGAGTATTATACAAATAAATTTAA
>NZ_JAGCNF010000120.1 GCF_017646085.1 Campylobacter sp.
ACTAATTTTCCACTTGCATCATGATAGGAAAATGGATTATATGTGCCTTCTGTTGCAATTCTTAATTTATCTTTGTTAGTATTATTAGAAGAACAACCAATCATTAAAAGACTAATGAATAAAAAAGATATTAATTTTTTCATATTTACTCCTCAAATTTATTTAAAATTTTATAATATTATCTAAAATATATAAATAAATTATAAAAATTATATATTTTAGATAAAGGCTATATTATAGTTATTTAAAAAATATATATAGCAAAATTATATATTTTTAATATATTTAATATAGGCGTGTATGTATTCATATCCTGAATATAAGGTAAGAATAACAGAAATCCAAAGTAAAATTTCACCGCCCCACCATTGCATAGCTAAAAATCCAATAGCTACCATCTGCATTATTGTCTTAATCTTACCAGCTATAGATGCACTTATATCTATATTTTCACTAGCCATCACAACTCGAAATCCAGTGATGAAAAATTCCCTAACAAGAATTATATAAACTGCCCATGCATTGGCTCTATCTATCATCATTAAACCTAAAAATGCTGCTAAAATCAACATTTTATCGGCAAGTGGATCTAAGATTGCGCCCAGTTTTGTCTTTTGATTCCAGCTTCTAGCTATATATCCGTCAAAAAAATCTGTAATACTAGCTACTACAAATGTTAAAGCACAAAAGTAATTAAGCCAACTAATCTCTATAGCATCTTCATTGCCCTTAATGCATAAAAGCAAAAAAAACATAAGTGGAGCTAAGAGTATACGAAATATAGCTAGAGAATTTGGTAAATTTATCATTTAAAAGTAGTGCCACCATCTATTATAAATGTATGACCTGTTACCCAGCTAGCTTTTGAACTGCATAGAAATAAACAAGCACCAGCAAGATCAGTTGGTTGCCCCATGCGACCTAAAGGACTTAGTGAAGCTGTAGCATCTCTTACCTCTTCATAATTTGTAAATGCTCTTAGAGCATCAGTTTCTATTGGCCCACCACTTACTACATTTACTCTGATGTTTTTCTCGCCAAGTTCTGTGGCAGCATATCTTGCCATAGCTTCCACTGCAGCTTTAGCAGTGCCATGACCACTGTAGTGTTCTATATAGACTAGATTTCCAGTTGAACTTAGACTAATAATACTACCACCTCCTACTTTTTCCATTCTTTTAGCAGCTTCTTGAGAGCCTACTACAAACGCATTTACGGTGGCTGTAAAGATATTGTTTATTCCACGAGGTTTTAATTTCATAAATTTAGTATATCCGCCAGCTACAGCACGTCCTGAAATGATCGCATTTGATACAAAAAAGTCAATCCTATCAAAATCTTTATCAATTTCTAAAAATAACTCTTTATAAGTTTCAGGTTCAAGAATATTTAGAGGATATGCTCTAGCTTTAATACCAAATTCTTTTTCTAATTCTACGGCTTGATTTTTAGCCATCTCTTCATTTGAATTATAGGTAAATGCAATATTTGCGCCATATTTTGCAAATTCAAGCACAATTGCTCTACCAATTCCTCTTGTTCCCCCACTAATAACTAGGGTTTTGCCTTTAAATTCTTCGTGATAACAGTTCATTAAAATCCTTTTATATCGTAAGTTTTCATTATTGATTCTATGTTTTTAAGATTTTCACTACTTGGAGATACAAGCGGTAATCTATATTCTAAACTATCTATTAATCCAGCAATATACATAGCTGCTTTAATAGGTATTGGATTTGACTCGCAAAATAGAACCTTATTTATATTATACAGTTTATCATTAATCTCTTTTGCTTTTAAAAATTCATTTTGCATAGCATAGTGAGTAAGAGCTGAAGTTTGATCTGGCAAGAGATTTGAAGTAACTGATATAACGCCTTTTCCGCCATTGCTTAAAACTGGATAATTAATAGCATCATCACCACTTAATAAATATATTTTTGGTTCATGAGCGAGTATGTCGACACATCTTTCTATATTTCCGCTTGCTTCTTTAACTCCATAAATATTATCACAATCATTAAATAGTCTTATGATAGTCTCTGGCAAGATATCGCACCCAGTTCTAGAAGGAACATTATATAGCAAGATTGGAATATTTACTGATTTAGATATAGCTTTGTAGTGTTGATATAAACCCTCTTGAGTTGGTTTATTATAGTATGGTGCCACTGATAAAATTCCATCTGCGCCACAATTTTGAGCAAATTCAGCCAGACCGATAGCCTCATGAGTAGCGTTACTTCCAGCGCCAGCTAATACTTTTACACCGCTATCTTTACATGTATTTACAGCGATTTCGATACAAATTCTGTGCTCATCATGTGTTAAAGTAGCGCTTTCCCCAGTAGTTCCTACTGGAACAACTGCATCAATTCCATTTTTTATCTGTCTTTTAATAAGCTTTTCATAGCCATTTTCATCTATTTTTCCATTTTTAAAAGGTGTTACTAGAGCTGTCATAGCTCCATAAATACTCTTTTTCATTTGGTTCCTTTTAATATAATTGTAGTTGATTTATCTTTGTTAAAATACCTATTTGCACACTCTTTTATATCTTGTGCTGTGAGCGAATTTGTTCTGCTTGAGAGCTGCCAAAGTGGCTCTATATCGCCTCTTGCAATGTAGCTACCATATAAGCTAGCTAGCTTGCTAGCGCTACTTAGCGAGTAGATAAAATTACTCTTTAGGCAATTTTTAATTTTAGTTAACTCATCAGAGTCTATATCATTCTTTTTTAGTTTTTTTAAAAGTTGCAAAATCTCTTTTTTAACTTTTTTAGCTTTAACACCTTGATTGCAAATAGCGATAATTATAAATAGATTTTCGTCTATACTATCCATCGGGTAAGCATAAATTTGATTTACTAAATTCAATTTATCAATTAAGACTCGCTCAAATAATGAGCTTTTGCCGCTGCTAAGATATTCGCCAATTGCGCTTAATGCAGTCTGGTCTGGATGATTAAATGGTGGTATTTTATAAGCGATGGCTATCATCTCTACATCGCTTTGTTTGTGAATTATTAAAGACTTTTCTCCGTTTTGTTCAGGCTCTATGCAGTGCACAGAAGGTATTTCGCAGCGATTTTTTATATCTTTAAAATGTTTTTTGCCAAGCTCAAATGCAGTATTCTCGTCAATATCTCCAGTAATCATTAAAAATGCATTTTTTGGCTGGTAAAA
>NZ_JAGCNF010000121.1 GCF_017646085.1 Campylobacter sp.
AAATGTATAAAATTAATAGTATCTGGTTTAGCTCCATTTAAATGCCTTGGCTCACCTAAAAGCCCACTAAAGACAAAAACAAATTTAGCTCATTGTAAACCATCTTTACTTATCACATCACCAAATTCAAATAGCTTAACTGATCTTTTTGAGTTTTTGATATTAAAGCTAGCTGCATTTAGCAAGTGATTTATTAATGTAGGTTTTAACACGCTTAACTCGCTATTTATAGGATTTAGTAGTGTCTTAGATGAGCATACTACACCAAGTTCTTTTAGCTCAATTGGATTATCAAATAGATAATGCACACTCTCAAAAAATCCTAAATTTGCTGCTTTTTGTCTAATATTGCGTGAAAGCTTATATCGCTCATAAGACTCATTTGTGCGATTTTTCTCGCTAAATTCGAGTGCTTTAGCAGGAATATTATCAATTCCAATAATTCTTACAATCTCTTCGCAAATATCATGTGAATTTACAATATCATGACGCCATAGCGGAACTTTGGCATAAATTTGCTCATTATCAGATGTTGCGCTAATCTCAAAACCAAGCTTTTTAAGAATTCTAGCAATATCTGTACTACTAATTGCCATTCCAATCATTGCGCTAATCTCAGATGAGCCAAAACCAATAGCAATTGGCTCTCTGCTAAGCTGGACTTGCTGGGTACCAGAATATGGTGTGATATTATTATTTTTTGTAAAAATATTAAATAAAATATTCATCGCATAATTTAAATTTGGTTCAGAACCACGAGTTGAACGGTAAGCAAACTCATCTTTTTTAATATCTTTATTGTTGCCTAAAATCTCTGAGATTAAATTTGGCTCTATATAGCTAGCTTCTATGATAGCTATTTTACTATTTTCATCCACTCTTGCGTCATCATTTTGACTAATACCTGCAATGCTTAAAAGTCTATCTCCGCAGTGAATTCCATATGCGCCATTTTCAAGCTTTTTTATAGTTAAAGCTATCTTTTCATCACTACTACTAGCTAACTTGCCATGGTCATAAGCCCTAAATATCACCCCAGTATAATGAGTTAAGCACTCTAAAAGTCGCTCTAAATTCGTAGTCTTTTGCGATCCTATTAATGCAGCTCTTAATGCTAATTTTAAGCTTTCTTTAAAGCCTTCACCTATCTCAATAGCCCTATAAGCAAAAGCACCATTAATCAAAGCTTCACAATGTACGCTAACTAAACGCCCAATTCCAAGCTGTCTATCATCTTCGTTTATTGCTTTTTCATCTCGCAAGATAAGATCAAGAGCGCATGAAAGATCTCTGGCTATACCATAAATACTTAAGCAATCCCCACGGTTTGGCGTTAGTTCAATCTCTATAATATCATCATCAAAGATATCAAATTCATTCAAAGCCTTGCCTAAGACTAACTCTCCAATGCTATCATCTAAGATCATGATTCCATCATTTATTTTAGGAAGACCAAGTTCTGTTGATGAACATAGCATTCCACTACTTTGTACGCCTCTTAATTTAGCCTCTTTAATCTCTAAACCATTTGGCATAACAGCACCAACCATAGCTACAGCTACATATATATCTGCAGTTGCATTCTTAGCTCCACAAACTATCTGTAAAATTTTATCACCAACATCTACTTCACAAACGTGTAAATGATCGCTATTTTCATGTTTTACACAACTTTTAACATAACCAACTACGATATTATTAGGTACTTTTATATTTGTACAACTATCTACTTCTAGACCGATTGAATTTAACTTTTGACATATCTGCTCTGTACTAAAATTTGAAAGATCTATGATCTCATTTAACCACTTTTTGCTTATTATCATTTAAACTGCTCCAATAGTCTAATATCCCCTTCAAACAAGCTTCTAAGATCAGGAATTCTATGAAGCAACATCGCAAAACGCTCCACACCAAGCCCAAACGCATATCCGCTTACATTTTTATACCCTACGGCTTTAAATACATTTGGATCTACTACACCGCTACCAAGTACTTCTAGCCATCCAGTTTGCTTACAAACCCTACATCCGCATCCATTACAAAATATACAACTAATATCAACTTCTGTACTAGGCTCGGTAAATGGGAAGAAGCTAGGGCGGAATCTTACTTTAACATCGCCAAACATATATCTTAAAAAATCCTCTAAGATATACTTTAAATTTGCAAAGCTAACCTTTGATTCTTCTTCTACTACTAAGCCTTCTACTTGATGAAACATAGGAGTATGTGTAAGGTCTAAATCTCTACGAAAAACAGAACCAGGCGCTATCATACGAATTGGTGGTTTTTGATTTAGCATAGTACGAACTTGCACCGGGCTAGTATGAGTTCTAAGAAGCTTAAAATCCTTTAGATAAAATGTATCTTGCATATCTCTTGCTGGGTGATATTTTGGCAAATTTAACGCTTCAAAGTTATGAAAATCATCTTCAATTAACGGTCCTGTCTCTATACTAAAATTTTGTGCTACAAAATACTCAATAATCCTATCCATCGTCTCCATCACTGGATGTAAAGCACCAGTAGAAAGAGGCTCATTAAATAGTGAAATATCAATAGCTTCACTCTTCATTTTAGCCTTGATATACTCACTCTCAAGAATAGATTTTCTCTCGTTTAACTTAGCTGTTAGAGTGTCTCTTTTTATATTTAAACTTTGCGCATAAGCCTTTTTATTTTCAGGCTCAACATCTTTTAATCTTGCAAATTCAGCCGTAATGCTACCTTTTTTACCAAATAGTTCAAGCCGAATTTGCTCCAACTCATCCAAGCTTGCAGCTGAGTCAATTTTGGTGATAATATCTTGCAAACCATATTCCTTAACTAAATTTATTTTTATTGTATCTAAAATTTAATTAAAATAAATTGATACTAATTGCTTAAATTTACAATCACAACGATACCAAATTTAAGCCTATTAAAAATATTTAAACAACTTTAGTGAAAATCAAAAAATATTCAACATTATAGAAAATTATATAAAATTATCTGATATAATATAGCCGAATTTATATATAGGAGTTTAGTAATGTCTTGCATTTTTGATAAGATTGTAGCTGGAGAAATCCCTTCAAATAAGGTTTTAGAAAATGATAAATTTTTAGCATTTCACGATATAAATCCTAAAGCGCCTGTTCATATCTTAATAATCCCTAAAAAGCACTATGAAAATTTTCAAGAAATGGATCCAGCTTTAATGGGTGAGATGACTAAATTTATCCAAGAGGTTGCAATCGTAATTGGTGTGGATAAAACTGGATATCGCTTAGTGACTAATTGTGGTGAAAATAGTGGCCAAGAGGTGATGCATCTACATTTTCATATGCTAGGCGGAACCTCGCTAAAATGGACAGACAATCACCAAAATGACCCAAAAAGTAGTTTTTAAACTACATAAACACTGGCACTGGAGTATTTTCTAAGAAATGCTTCGTGCTACCACCTAAAAATACTTCTTTTACTCCATTTTCTCCATAGCTACTAGCTATAACCATATCAAACTGACCTTTTAAAGTATTTTCTAATAGGGCCTCACCTGGTATATTTGTGGTAGTAACCACCTCAAATGTAGCATTGATATCATGATACTTTAGATATTCAAGTAGTTTTGATTTAGCGTTTAAAGCTGTATCATCATATTTTTTAGTTACTATAATATGAACATTTTTTGCTCGTTTTAAAATATTTATAGAATTTGTTAGACTTCTTGAGATACTTGTAGTGCCATTCCAGCCAATTAATATATTATCCATACTAAATTTTTTCATCTCATTTGGGATAATAATAGCATTTTTGCCGCTATTAATTACGGTTGCATCAAATGTAGATGTAGCCTCACCATGTACTGGGCAAGTAGCTACAACTAAATCACAAAATTTTGCTTCATATTCATATACACGACTTCTAATACCATTTTGAGTTTCAAAATTTGCACTAGCTACCCCAGCTACGTTGCCAATACTTACACCCAACTCATCACAAACACTTTTAAAAATTTGATAATTTTTATTTTTTTGTTCATTTAATTCTGTTGCAAAAGCCCCTTTTAAAGACTCAAACATATTGCTTCTACTAATAGTCATATCTAAATTTGATATTAGCTCTAGATCTATTTGAGAAGATAAAAAATCTATATGAGCACCAAATTCCTTCGCAACAAGTAAACCACCATAAATGTGATTTTGTATCTCATCACTGCGAACTAATGGACAAAATATTTTTTTAATATTCATAAACACTCCTTTTTAAATTAAATCTAATGAAATTTTACCAGCTTTTATTTCACTTACTTTTACCCTAATTCTATCGCCTTCTTTGATAGGTGATTTAATTTTTGAAATATGCAAAAGACCATCTACGCCATCTCTTAATGATACAAATGCGCCAAATGTCGCTATCTTTTTAACCTCTCCATCAAATTCCTCATCAACTTTAAAATTATCTATATTCTTAACCTCTTTTTTACCACCCCTTGCTTTTGGATCTTTTTGTGTAATTTGAATTATATACTCTTTTGCTGCTTCGACCTTGCCTTTTTGCGAACCAGCTACCTTGACTTCGCCTTTTTCTCTATCTAAATCGATGCTTACATCAAATTTCTCAATTATCTCTTTAATAGTTTTACCAGCTTGACCAATAATATCAACAATTTTTGATGGATCTACACTAAATAGCTCTAATTTAGGTAAAATGTCTTCATTAATTACTATATTATTATTAGCCTCTTGCATAATATTTAAAATATGCTCTCTAGCCTCTTTAGCTTGTAGTAACGCTTCTTTTAAAACATCATGGCTAATGCCACCAAGCTTGATATCCATTTGAAGTGCTGTAATGCCATCTTTGCTACCTGCTACTTTAAAATCCATATCACCATCATGATCTTCAAGCCCCATAATATCAGTTAATACTGCATGTTTATCGCCCTCAAATACAAGCCCCATAGCTACACCTGCTACTAGCTTACAGCTTTGTACTCCAGCAGCTCTAAGCGCTAAAGAGCCTCCACATACACTAGCCATAGAACTTGATCCATTGCTTTCTAAAATTTCACTTACTAATCTAATAGAATATGGGCTATCTAATTCTATACTTGGATAAAGTGCTCTTTTGGCTAGATTACCATGACCTAATTCTCTACGACCTGGAGCTTTAATAGGACTGGCCTCACCTACACTAAATCCTGGAAAATTATAATTAAACATAAATTTATCTGCTACAGCTGTCTTTTCTGTTAATAGCTCACTCATTTGAGCATCATTATCAGTACCCAATGTTGCTACTACTAAAGCTTGCGTTTGTCCTCTTGTAAATAGACAGCTACCATGTGCATTTGGTAGTATATTTGTCTCAATACTAATTGGACGAACATCCTTAAGACCTCTACCATCAGCTCTTATTGATTCATTTATTATCTGTTCTCTTACAATTTTTTTCTTATATTTACCCAAGATATTTAGTATTAATTCTTTATCCCAGCCCTCGCTTATAGCCGTATCGCTAATGGCAATTTGATTAGCTATTTTAACTAATTCACTTGCTCGTTCGCTTTTTGCCATCTGATTTATAGCATTTTTAACTTCAGTTTTATAAAACTCATCTATATATATTGCAATATCATTATTTTCTATTTCGCTTTTATACTCTAATTGCGCTGGGGTCTTTTTATACTCTTTAAATGCTTCTTCATAGGCATTAGAACCATTTAGTATAGCCTCATTTGCAAATTTAATCGCCTCAAGCATCTTAGCTTCATCAAATTCATTCATTGATTGCTTTTGAATAAATTCACTACATAGACCCATATCTATTACTGGATCCATTACCATCATTGGAGCTATATCATTAGCTAATGTTGGCAAGCTTCTCATCTCAATCATTAAAAGCTCATCTTTAACTCCAGCTACATATAAATCAAGTGTAGATTTTTTAAGCTCTGAATTACTAGGATTTAGCACAAACTCACCATCAATATGCCCAACTCTAACTCCACATACTGGGCGTTCAACTGGAATATCACTTAGATACAAGGCTATACTTGCAGCATTTAATCCTACAACTTGTAAATCCACTTCAGGATCAGCACTTAATACCATTACTACTATTTGCGTAGGATAGGCATATCCTTTTGGAAATAACGGACGAAGACTTCTATCAATAATACGACTAGTAAGAGTTTCAAAATCCCCTGGTTTTGTCTCACGCTTTACATATCCGCCTGGGATTCTACCGGCTGCGTATTGCTTTTCTAAATACTGAACAGTCAAAGGCAAAAAATCCTCTTCAACTTGAGTATCTTCTCTTGCTATTGTAGCTAATACAACCGTATTTTTTACTCTTAAAAGTACCGCACCACTAGCTTGTTTAGCAACTTTATTTAGATCAAAAATTTGAATTTGATTATTTACTTCTATACTGCACTGCATTTATATCTCCTTTGATTTTTGTATTTTTTGTAATGGCAAATAGTGTGGGCTATCTTCTAAAACTTGCATAGCCGATTCTACTGCAACTCTTGAATTATAATAAAAATCTACATCCACAAAATTGCTTATCTTCTTAGCATAATATAAACTATCAACTAAAGTATTAAAATATGACAATATATCAGCTGCTATAAGTGGAGTACCATATATTATAGATTTAACACCTAGGTTAATAAGCGACTTAATACACACAAGTGCTGTAATACCTGTTTGGCATCCTAAATCAACTAGTAAAATATTTCTACCTTGAAGATTTTCTAAAAGCTTACCTTTGCGATATTTATAGACATTTTTTAAAATTTTTTCTTCATATTTACGATGTGCCTCACCATAGATAAAATCTAAGCTTATATCAAAAGCATTAACTAATTCGCTATTATAGACAATCTCTTCAGTTTCACTTACTATAGCAATTTCGCACTCAGGGTTATTTGGTGCATAAAGTCGCTCACTAAAAAATAGCTCATAACTAAGATCTAGCTCATTAGCAATAGCATTAGCCAAAACAACGCTATCTAAAGATGAACAAACTACGACAAAATCGCCAGATATTAGCTCATTATGTGGCAATGCATCTAGCAATTTACTTGCTGCATCTAGTTCATCTTGAAATTTAAGATCATTTGGGCTTATCAATTTGTGGCCTTATTATCTTGTTCAATAGAAAAATCATATCCCACATCCCCTAATGGATAGAAGCTAAAATATAGATACACACCCTGGCTTTTTTTAGACTCTAATCCAGCGCTAGTATTTTTAGGCTCGATATCCTCTTTATAAATTAAGCTATAATCCCAGCATTTTCTTTTATAGTGGATACCGCCTTGCCACATTTTAGTATAATCCCTTTGCAAATCATAATCCACACCTGCAAATATCTCATAATTATATGGAAGTTTTAAGCTTGCATTGCCACTTAGATAGCTCTCCTTATCGTATGCGTCGCCATCATAAAAGTTTTTATCATATGTATGCCAGATTCTAGCACCGATTTTAGCTCCGCTATATGACGCACCAGTTTGAATCTTTGCAATATCATGGTCTAAATGTGAGTATTCTATTTTATTACCAAAATCAAAATTACCATAATATAGATTTATCCGATTCTCAAAGCTCTCAAACTCATCTCTATCAAAATCATAGCTCTCTTTTACGCTATGTCTTAGCACTTTTTGGCCATTAACATTGTAAAAAAATTGAGTTCCATCAAATGTTATTCGCTCAGTTGTAAAGCTATTTGAAACTCTATCGATAAAGTTATCTTCAAATAGTGCTAGATTATTTAGATCGTAAGTTGCGCCATCTTTTATCATATAATACTTTAATAGCTTTTCGTTGATATCACCATTATTATATCCTGGTTTAATATAATCAAATTTAAAATTTATAGTATGATAAAAGCTACTAAATGCCCTTGACATATCATTTTCTAGCAAGATTCTATGATAATGATTAATTATATCATCATAATGATTATTGTAAAAATCATTGCCATCATAGTATTTTGCTCTGTTATAATCAACATGTGAAGCGTATAAATTCTCACTAATATATAAATTTACATAATCATCAAATAATCCAAACTGCAATCCCAAAGGAATATCAATCTCATATTGATTAGCACTTGCGCCAATTTCTCTAGTGTAATTATGATATTTAAAATCAAATGAATAGGTCAAATTTGGTACTATAAAGGTATTAAAAAAACTATGATATTGCACCTTTGGCAGCTCTTGAAGCGTATCGTCATTACCATATTTTGTACCGATTTTTGCCGTATCGATATAGTATTTAGCATATGTACCTAGATAGTGATTATCTGTAGCAATAAAATAATTTAATCTAGATTCCACTAGTGAGTCATGACTAGATTCATCTCTACCACGTAAATTTAAATAATCAATATCATTTAGATTTACAAATTCAAGCCACAAACCCTCTTTAAAATCACCATCAATTAAATAACTAATTAATCTATCTCTATCATAGCCTAACTCAATTCCACGATGCTGTTTATTTTTTAAATTCTCACGATGTTGATACTCGCTTCTCTCGTTGAATATTCCAGAACGAATATATCCATTAGAGTACGGTGAATCAGCAAATCTAAAAGTTGAATATAGCCCAACCCCTCTATTTGTACGGATTTGCGGGTCAAATTCTAAGTCCCATTCATTATACTCAGCCACATAAATTGGCTGTAAATACACCAGTCCTTCATCTCCATTATATGACAACTGCGGGGTTAGAAGTCCAGTTCTTCTAGTTTTATCAGTAGTAAAACCAAAATATGGTAAATACATTACCGGAGTATTTTTAACATAAAACACAGGATTATAAAGGTGTAAAAATTTACTCTGTTTATTTAATTCACCACTGCTAAATCCAATATGCCAATCTGGATCGCTAACATTACAACTAGATACAATAGCATTTTTAACGCTTAACATCTCATCAGAACTACAACTCTCATTACTTTGGAGCCAAATCTCTTTTTTCTTGTCCATTGCAAAGCTTTTATCGAAGCTCATTTCATTAGTTGCAAGATTGATTCTAGCATATTCTGAGCGGCTAGCTTCATACTCACCACGCATTAAATTTACATTGCCAAAGAGCTCAATAATATTACTCTTTTGATTATATTTTGCACTATCAGCACTAGCTAGATAGTTTTGCGAATATAGCAATACATCACCACTAGCAATTACAATATCGCCATCTTTTTGCACATCACTAGCTAAAAATTCAACATTTTCTATATTGGCCAAAAGCTCGCCACATAAAAGCCCAGCAAGGGCTAAGGCTTTAATACGCATTACAAACTACAGTCTTGGCTAATTTATCTTGCCATGTTTGCCGCTGAGAATTACCAAGCGCCCACAAAAATCCAATATAAAATAGCGTCTCACTCAAAAGCCTCATACAGGCTCTTAAAAAGCTACTACTAAGGCTAGGCCTAGATAGCATTACAGTATCTATACAAACAAGCTTGCATAACATTTTGCCAGGAGTTGCAGCATAGTACCAGATAAAAAATGTATGATACGCCACTTTCATAAGCGCAATTTGCCAAAATAAATTTGATATCGCAGCTAAAGTAGCCTCCACACCAATATCACTGGCCCTAGCGATATAATCCCAATAAATTAGCATAAATAGCACAGATATGATAACATCATCGATAGCATAAGCTAGGGCTCTCTTATTTATGCTTGCAATAGTAATATTTTCTCTATATAATTTCTCTTCTAAGCTCTCTCTCATTAAAGCGCCTGATATCCGATATCATCACGGTATTGCATACCATCAAATTTAATATTTTTAGCTAGTTCATAAGCTCTATCTCTAGCCTCTTTTACACTCGTTCCTTTACCTACAGCTACTAGTACTCTACCGCCTGTCGCATATAGGTTGCCGCCTTCTAACGACACTCCAGCATATGCTATATGCGAGTTTTGTGGAATATTTTCTACGCTTATTTTAGCTGCTGGACTGCTTTTATATGGATAATCTTTACTAGCTAATACCACGCCTACAGCAATCTCATTTTCTAGTTCAAATTTACTTAATTTTCCAAGTGCTGCACCGTGTAAAATCTCACCTAGTTCACCACGAATTAATGGCATTAAAACCTCACACTCTGGATCGCCAAATCTGACATTAAATTCAAGTACATATGGCACATCATTTACCACCATCAAGCCTACAAATAATACCCCGCAAAATGGCGCATTCTCAGCTTGCATTCCTTTAAGTGTCGGTTCTACTACCTCTTTTTCTACTCTTTTTATTAGCTCTTCATTAGCTAATGGGCTTGGCGCATAAGCACCCATTCCACCAGTATTTGGCCCCTCATCGCCGCTTAGCAATCTTTTATGATCTTGTGCTACTGGAAGTGAGACGAAGTTATTTCCATCGCAAATAGCAAAAAAACTAAGCTCAAATCCATCTAAAAACTCTTCTACTACAACTCTCTTACCAGCTGCACCAAAGCTTTCCCCGCTTAACATATCTTTTACAGCACTCTTAGCCTCATCTTTGCTCTTAGCAATTATTACGCCCTTTCCAGCACATAACCCATCTGCTTTTACTACAACTATGTCGCCTAGGGTATCAATAAATTCAGCCGCTTCATCATAATTATTAGTATTTATAAATCTTGCTGTTCTTATGTTATTTTTGGCTAAAAATTCCTTCATATATGCTTTTGAACTCTCTAATCTTGCAGCAGCGCGAGATGGGCCAAAAATAGTTAAATTATGAGCTTTAAAGATATCAACCACACCATCACTTAAAGCATTTTCAGGACCAACTATAGTAAGTTCTATTTTATTTTCAAGTGCGAATTTGGCAAGCTCATTAAAATCTTTAATATCTACATTTTGACCCAAATTTGCAGTTGCTCCATTACCTGGCGAGAAAAAAAGATTATGTTTTTGGTTATCTTGAGTTAATCTAAGTCCAATGGCGTACTCTCTACCGCCACTTCCAATAATGAGAATATTCATATAATTCCTATAAATTTAAAATACCCAGATGGTCGGTGCATAATAGAATCGGCCCTAATATAAAGCCAATCTTGCAAATAGGCAGCAGCTTTAGGTCGCAGCTTCTAAACCGTTAGGCATCAAGCAAAGTCACGTCACACCACTCTGCACATCTTCGCTAATACTAATTTGTTGGACCTTCATAAAAATGCTGTCGAGTCATCCAGGCAGAGAAATTATATCAAATTTGACTTAAATTTTAGATAGTTTATTGGATTTTAAATCAAATTTTTTTCAAATTCAGCTCCAAATTGCTATAATCTAGCATAAATTTTAAAATTTAAGGTAGAAAATGTATAAATTTAGACCCGCCAAAAAAGATGATATCAAAGATATAATTAATCTTGTTAAAGAACTAGCTGAATATGAAAAGATGAGTGATAGAATAAAATTTAGTGATGAATTATTTCAAAATTCTATTTTTGAAAAAAAATACGCTCACATTTTAGTTTGCCAATATAGCGAAAAAATCATAGGATATGCTATATATTTTTATACCTTCTCTAGCTTTCTTGGGCGTGCTGGGATATATTTAGAGGATTTATATGTTCAGCCTAAATTCCGTGGCAATGGTATTGGTAAACAATTTTTAGCCATTCTTGCTAAAAAATGCATTGATGAAGGATTGGGGCGACTAGAGTGGGAGTGTTTGACTTGGAATGAACCAAGTTTAGAGTTTTATTATAAACTTGGTGCTAAAAATAGAGATGAGTTTTTTCATCTTAGACTCGATGGTAAAGAGTTGGAAAATTTAGCAAATTTTATTAAAGATTAAATAGCTTTTTGGTAGTATAATGGATAAAAATTATACCATTTACAAGCTTGAAATATTGCGTGCAATGGGTTTTAAATTTGTTAGCTTTGGTGAGATTGTATCTCATAAAATAGATGAGTTTAACTCTTTAAAGCTATTAAATACACAAATAAAAAGCTGTAATCTTTGCCAGCTATGCAAAAGCCGAACTAACGCAGTCATTGGTAGTGGAAATATTAGTAGTGGTGTAGTTTTTGTGCTTGATAGCCCAAGTGTTAGAAGCGATGAAAATGGTCTTTGTACTCCAGATGATTCGTTTTTGCGATATTTAAATTTAGCTGGACTTAACGCAAATGAGATATATTTTACATATATTTTAAAATGTATTAATAAGCAGAATAATTGGTACTATAATGATATTTGTACAAAGTTTTTCGACCAAGAACTTGCAATCATTAAACCTAAATTTATTGTAAGCTTTGGATTAAATTGTTTTAAAGAACTAGCTAAAAATAGCTCATTTGAGAGCCATAGGGGTGGCATTTATAGACTTAAAAATTCGCTTTATATGCCGACTTTTGATAACGCTTGGATAGACAAAAATCCTAGTAAAGCTGATGAGTTTATAGCAGATTTAAAAAAAATAAAAGGATATTTATGAGAAATTTAATTATTGCATTTTTTATGATTTTTATAGCAGTCATACAGGCAAATTCGCAATCTAGATGTGATAAAGAGTGCTTAAAAGAGTTATCTCGTGGGGTTGATTTTATCCAATTTATCTACACTCCGCTAACTATAAGCGAACCTTTTAAGAGCTACTATGCTGGCATTAAAAAGCTTGCAACCATTCCAGAGATTGAAATTGGCCGCAAAGATATAAAAGTTGCTCTAATAATTCCTCAAGATGTAATAAAAAGCTACTCTGTAGTAGTGAGTGATTCAGTTTTTGCATATATTTTCAAACGTGATGTTGGTTCGCATATTGAGATATTTTATAGTGGTGATGAGAGTGCAGAAAATCTAAATTTAGCTATAAACAGAGCAAAAAATGCTGGATTTAAATATCTTATTGCTCCACTAACAACAAGCGGCTTAGAGATTGTAAATAGCGATGATTATGATGATTTAATATTTTACATTCCAACAATCAATATCAAAAATATTTCAAACCCAAGGTCAAATTTATTCTTTGGTGGCATTGACTATGAAGCACAAATTCAAAAACTACTACAAAAAGCAAATCATAAAATATCAGCTTTTGGCGATGGAAGCCGTGTGTCAAACATGCTAAATGAGATAGTTGCTACAAATAGTACTAATCCATATATTCAAAATATCGAAGGTAGCGATATCAAACTAAATTTCTTAAAAAATAATTATAAGGTTAAAAATAGCTCTATTTTTTTAAATACTCCACTCATTAAAAGCGCACTGCTTAGTTCACAATTTAGAGTATTTGAACTTGAACCATATATCTTACTTTCAACTCAGCTTAATTACAATAGCGCATTAATTAGCTTAACTCAAAGCGGAGATCGCAAAAATCTATATATAGCCAACTCTATAATGACACCTGATAGTCAACTAGAGACACTTAGTGCAATTTTAGGTGAAAAGCTTGCTTATGATTGGGTTGCTTATTCTACAATGATTGGAATGGATTTTATATATTTAAACTATATAAATAAAAGCGCGCAAGCTATATTTAAAGAAAATATGCAAGATAATCAAATACAGTACAATATAAATATTATGCGTGCTGGAAATTATGGATTTTACTTTGATGAGTAGATGATAGAGGATGATAAACTATATTAGTTTTAATCCTCATCTAACTGACTAAAAATTCTAGCAAATTCTGGCTCAAGTCTAGATAGCTTTCCACCGCTAATAAAACCCACAATAACCTTAGCACGAAATATTAACTCACGCTCACACTCACCTTTAATATTTGCTACCTTATAAATATCTTGAGCCAAAACTAGACTTACAGCACCAACTTTTATAAGCTTAGTTTTCACATCTAACACATCACCTAAAATTGCTGGCTTTAGATAATTAGCCTCAAGTTTGGTAACTACAAAATGACGATTCTCATCAAATTCAATACCAGAAGCAAATACAATCTCACTCCTAGCTCGTTCGCAAAATTTAATATAATTACTATGATATACAATTCCGCCACTATCTGTATCTTCGTAGTAAATTCTAACCTTTAATCCCATTAACTCTCCTTACGCACCCTAATAAAAAATAATACCACTTGAGCCAACATCATTACTTTCATCACAAATTCACTAGCTTTATGCATACTAGCAAATTCAGCCGTAGCAGTCGCCTCAGCTCCTAACTTTTGCGCATCTAGAATATATGGCGTAAAGTAAAAAACAAACGCCATCGCAAGTAGAGTAATAATTAGCGATAGAAAAAATGAGCTAATTTTATAGTTAAAGCTTTCATTTGTTTTTAAATTTACAATTTCAAAAATAAAAATTAACGATGAAATAAAAATCAACATAATATTATACTTTAAAAATACCTGCGTCATTAATTGACCGCTTTGATAGTGGCTCAAAACTCCATCGCCAATATACTGTGCAGGATAAAAAATCACAGGCGCCATAAATATACCAATAGCAAGCTCAGCACCAATACAAATACTAAGCAAAAATAGATAAAAACTTCTAAATTTCACCATTTATTTTCCTTTATTATAAGCTATAAATCCACGATCTAATCCAGCTAAATCGGTATAAAACTCACTTTGAAAACCAAGATTATCAAGATAATTTTGCATAGAGAGTTTTTGGTCATAACCCATCTCGCAAATTAAATATTTAGACCTAGATTTAGCAATTAGAGCAATTTCTTTTAACATCTCATCGCCCACCTCACCGCCAATTAATGCAGTCTTTGGCTCATTTAAAACCCATTTATCCAGCGGATAATTGGCTGCTATATATGGTGGATTAGAGATAATTATATCAAAATCACCGTCAATTTTATCAAGATAATTAGACTCTATAAGCTCTATATTAGCTTGAAATTTATCTTTATTTATCTTAGCATACCTAAGTGCATCCAAGCTAATATCAGTAGCGATTATCTTAGCATTTTTAAGCTCTAAAGCTAAAGATATGCTAATAATACCACTTCCAACGCCAATCTCAGCAATCCTTGGTGCATTAAACTTACTAGCTATATCTAGGGCTTTTTCTATCAAAATCTCAGTCTCAAATCTTGGGATTAAAACCCCTTTTCCTACCTCAAAATCTCGCCCCATAAACTCACAATATCCAGTGATATACTCTAGAGGTTCTCCGTTTTTATATCTATCTAATAATTCTATAAATTTATCTTTTTTAACCAACTCATCATTTAAATGTAAAAATATCCACTCTCTACTTTTTTTTAAATGAAACTCCATTAATAAGTATGCAAAACGATTACCAAATTCCTTGGCTAAGTTCAAACCATCACAAATTCTCAAGATGCTTTAGCCTCTCAAATAAAGTTGGATGCGAATGATATACAAAACTATAAAACGGATGAGAAAGCGGAAAAGATTTATTTTCTTTACCAAGCTTTTTAAGAGCTGATATCATATACTCTTTATTAGTTTTATTAGCACCAAATTCATCAGCACCAAATTCATGCGACCTAGAAAATGTCGATATTAAAGGCTCTACAACCACCATAAAAAGTGAAGAGTATAGCAAGAAAAAGATAAACAATCCGCCACCACTTTGTTCTAATCCAAGTGCGGTATAAATATTAACTGGAATATTTCCAAAAATTGCAAAAAAACCAAACAAAACCGCACCCATTAAGGCTATATTTTTAATTATATCTTTATGTTTGAAGTGGCCAAGCTCATGGCCAAGAACCGCTATAATCTCATTTTTATCTAGCTTATTTATCAATGTATCAAATAGCACTACTCTCTTAGTCGCTCCAATACCACCAAAATAAGCATTTAACCTATTATCTCTCTTGCTTGCGTCCATACTATATACGCCACTACTTTTAAATCCGCATGAGCTTAACAGATCATTGATGGCTAAATTTAATTCATCATTTTGCAATGGTGTGATTTTGTTAAATATTGGAGCTATAATTGTTGGATATATTAAATTTACTAATAAAATCAATCCAAAACTAATACCAAAAGCCCATATCCACCAACTTTGCCCTAAAAACTCATAACAAATTAATAAAATCCATGAAACCCCAAATCCAAATATAAATATCATCGCTAAAGTCTTAATAAAGTCCATAGCAAAAAGTCCTGCAGTGCTATTGCAAAAGCCAAATTTCTTATCCATTACAAATTTACTATATATCTCAAAAGGTAGATTTATAATTGCTCCAATAGCCAAAAATAAAGTAACAAGCAAGGCGTCTTTAACTACTGTTATCTCTACGCCACTAAGACTAGAAGACAAGGCGCTAGCTCCCCATACGCTCCATATAGCTACAGTAATAAATAGATAAATATTATGAATTATTTCAAATTTTTGCTTTTGTATTGCTACTGCAGCTGCACTATTAAATTCCGCCTCTGGTAATACCACTGGCTCTTTGCAACATTTGATATAATTTATCTGTAAAATACTTAAAATAACCCTATAAATTGTAAAAAGAGCATACAAGGCAATTAAAATCTCAAGCATACAAAACTCACTTTAAAAAATTATCATAAAAACTACTAATAAATACAACTAAGATTATAAATGGAATTACAAATTTAACATAATAAAACCATATATTTATAACCATTTTTGAACTTTTAGTTCCATACATTATCTCGGCTTTAGCCTCATCTTTTAACACCCAACCGACAAAAAGTGCACAAAATAGTGAAGTAATAACAAAAAATATTGTAGCACTAATAGCATCATAGGCATCAAAAATATTTTTACCAAAAATTGTAATATCAGATAAAATATTTGTAGCCATTAAAGAAGGAAGATTACCAACTACAAAAATTACACTAAGTACTATCAAAATAGCACTATGACGTTTAATTTTAAATTTCTCTTCTAAAACAGTAATAATAACTTCATAAATTGGCAACGAAGTAGTAAGTGCTGCAATCATAAGTAAGCTAAAAAATGCAATAGCCATAACCTCTCCAGCAAACATATTAGAAAATACTATCGGTAAGCTTTTAAATACTAAACTTGGGCCACTATCAGGAGAGATTCCAAAAGTAAATAAAGATGGAAATATCATAAATCCAGCCACTACAGCAATTATAGTATTGATAACTCCAGTTATTACTGATGTTTTAATAAGATCTTCATCTTTTCTTAAAAAACTAGAAAGTGTGATCATAACTCCAAATCCAAGCGATAAAGCAAAGAAAACTTGACCTAAAACATCAATAAATAACTTCATACTTATTTTGCTAAAATCTGGCGTAAGATAAAATTTAATCCCTTCAAGAGCCCCATCAAGAGTAATATTTCTAGCGACCATAGCTAGCATTAATATAAATAGTAACGGCATTAAATATTTCGCAGCTTTTTCTATTCCATCTACTGCGCCTTTGACTAGTATAATATAGTTAATAAATACAAAAATAACCGTCATAATAGCAATAGCAAATGGTGAATTAATAATATTTGCCTCATAAAACTCAGCTGTTATAGTAGAATTTATTGGTTGTGAAATATCAAATTTTCCAACAAGAATATTATATATATAATCTAATACCCAACCACCAATTACCATATAATACGCCATAATACCAAAAGCACCACATATACCCATCCAACCTACAATTTTCCAAAGCGGATTTACTTTTTTGCCATTTGCATGACCACCAAATGCATCAACTGAGTTAATATGCAGCCTTCTACCTATAGCATTCTCAGCTAAAATCATTGGAATACCAATTACAAGCATTGCTATACAAAATACAAGAACATAAGCACCACCGCCATTTTGTCCTACCAAATATGGAAAACGCCAAGTAGCGCCAAACCCAATAGTAGCGCCAGCCACAGCTAAAATATATGTAAGTCTAGAACTCCATGTTTGTCTATTTTCTATCATAATTTTTCCTTAACTTTGCGAAAGTTCAAGCACTTCAAAGTACTCATTCTCAAGCGAATTTAGCTCACCTTTTTTCTCTTCAAGCTCTTCAAATAGTGTCTGTAGGCCAATTTTTTGATAAATTTCTGGTGTTGAAAGAGCATGATTTAATTCGCTAATTCTACTCTCTAAAGCCTCTATTAATGCTGGATGATTTTGTAAAATTTGATTTTGTTTATAACTTAATTTGACTTTAGATGTCTTTGGTTTTTCTTTGATCTCTATATTTTGACCTAGCTCTTTTTCTATATCGCTTAGCTGATTTAACTCTTCTTCTATGTCTAGATACTCACTATATTCCATATAAATTTGTTCGATTTTGCCATTTTCATATGCCCAAAGTTTATTAGTAATCTTATCTATAAAATATCTATCATGACTTACTATAAGAATAGCTCCCTCAAAGCTTAATAAATACTCTTCTAATATATTAATAGTAGCTATATCAAGATCATTTGTTGGTTCATCTAAGATTAAGCAATCATACTCTTTAGTAAAAAGCAAAGCCAAAGCTAGACGATTTTTCTCTCCACCACTTAATACTCCTACAGGCTTATCTAAAAACTCTTTTGGGAATAAAAAATTCTTAAGATATCCATATACATGATAATTACGACCACGAACCATTATATGGTCGCCTCCATTTGGACAAAATAGCTCAATTAATGATTTATCATCACTAATACTTTTTCTACTTTGATCAAAATACCCGATTCTAATCTCGCCACGATTTATTACACCACTATCAGCTTCTAACTCACCCAATAAAATTTTTAACATAGTAGATTTGCCACTACCATTTCTGCCTACGATACCTATTCGCTCGCCTTGTAAAACCCTAGCATTAAAATCGCTAAAAAGCACCTTATTATCTATAGTTTTAGATAAATTTTTACACTCAAATAGCATCTTTTTACGATTTTGATTTAATCCACCACCATTAAAACTTTTACTAGCTCTTTCTAGCTCTAATTTAACTCTTCTAATTAGCCCTGGATTTTTCTTGGCCTCTTCACGCATTGCTAAAATTCTTTGTTTTCTTCCTTCATTACGTTTTAGCCTTGCCTTTACGCCACGCCTTAGCCACTCCTCTTCGCTTTTTAAATTCTTAATTAGAGTCTCATGTGATTTAGCTAAACTTCTTAAAATTTCCTCTTTTTTGGTTAGATAATTAGCATATCCTCCCTCAAAACTTCTTAAGCCACCATCTTCGATCTCAACCGAACGAGTAGCAAGTCTATCAATAAAATATCTATCATGGCTAATAAATACAATTGTCTGATTAGAAGATAATAATAACTCCTCAAGAAATCTAACCATATATACATCAAGATGGTTAGTTGGCTCATCAAGTAAAAGTACATCAGGTTTTTTTAATATCAATGCTCCAAGTGCAACTCTACGAATCTCTCCACCGCTTAAGCTATTTACTAGTCTATTTTCATACTCTCTAAGACCAAAACTATCTAAAATTCTCTCAATTTTATTTTCTATATTCCATCCATCTTTAGACTCAATAAACTTAACAAGTTCATCTTGACGATGAAGTAGCTCAGGATTATCATGCTCATTGCTTATTTGTGCTAAAACGCTCTCATACTCATCTCTAGCATCAAATATCTCTTTAAGTTCATAATTTAATGCATCTTTGACGCTTAACCTATCATCAAATCTAGGCGTTTGGGCTAACATCTCAATACTTATTGAATTTTGCGTTATCACCCTACCGCTATCAATCTCGCACTCTCCACGCAAGATCTTCATTAAAGTACTTTTACCACCACCATTTTTACCAATTATAGCGATTCTTTCCTTTTCGTTTACGCTAAAATTTGCTTCAGTTAAAATAATCTTTTCACCAAATTTCTTACTAACTTCTATAAGATCGATGAGCGCCATATCAAATTCCTATATGTTAATATCTTTGCGGTTAAGCATAAACCACACGCTACACGCAGCAGCAATTAGCCCTAAAAGCACCATATAATATGCTAAATACATAGGATCAAATTTAAATACCATAGCAGTAGCAAATGGAGTAGTCACGCCTCCAGCTATGGCATAAGCTATATTGTAGGCAAATGAAATTCCGCTAAATCTAAGCTTATTAGGAAATAGTGCAATCATCAAAAATGGCGCCCCGCACGGACCAACGCAGGCCAATAAACTACTAAGCAAATAAAGTATTAGTACCGTCTTAAAGCTCGCCCCGCTATAAAGTGCATCAAAATAAGCATAAACTAAAACCGAAAATAATAAAGCCAATACTAAAGTTGTTTTAGCAATACCATATTTATCGCTTAATCTACCATAAACAAAACAACCAAAACATAAAAGAATTATAGCACCCATCTGCATATATATAGTTGTAAGACGCCCCAACTCCACTCCATCAGCACTAAATGCCTTAGGCATAAAATTTGGCATCAAAAGTATCAATACAACAATACAACCGGTCAAAACCCAGGTAATAAACATAGATACAATACTATCGATTTTATGAAATTTAAATACGGATTTTAAAGGAATTTTATCAAGCTCATTCTTCTCTTGCATCTCTTTAAATACTGGAGTCTCGCTTAAATATTTTCTAAGATATATAGATATAATCCCAAAAATACCGCCCAAAATAAATGGCAATCTCCACATTCCATCTCTAATCTCATCATCGCTCCAAATATCTTTAACAATCATAGTAACAAAGCTGCCAAGCAAGATACCAGCTACAACTGCAGCTGTAAGAACGCTTATGCTAGTATATAATTTTCCACGAGGCGCATGCTCGCTTACAAACACCCACGCCCCAGGAAGCTCTCCTCCAATTGCGATACCTTGTAAAACCCTAATAATAACTAAAATAATTGGCGCTAAATACCCAATACTCTCAAATGTCGGCATAATACCTAATAAAAATGTAGGAATTACCATAAGTAAAATAGAGAGCATAAACATATTTTTACGGCCATTTTTATCCCCAAAATGGGCCATAATAATTCCGCCAAGTGGTCTAGCTAAATATCCAGCAGCAAAGGTTCCATATGTATTAAAAATTGCCCAAAATGGATCCAAATCAGCCGGAAAAAATAGTAAAGATATATAAGAAGCAAAAAATACAAAGATAATAAAATCATAAAATTCAAGCATTCCACCCAGAGATGAAAGCCCTAAAATTCTAATGTCTGATCTACTAAATGATCTAGCCATCTCATTCCTTATTTAAAAAATTAAATCTAGTATTATACAAAAGCATTACTAAAATAGAGTTTAATGAGTAAAGTAAAATACTATTTGTTTAAATACTATTTAATAATTTAAATTTTCAATTTAAATAAATTCAGCAAAATATATCAAAAATATAGATAAAATCTATAAATTTAACCATAAGGAATTAAATTGATAGAGTATGAAGGTTTTAAGATAGAATGCATTAAAAAACGGGTAAAATATCTACGTTTAAAGATTACTAAAGCTGGTGATATTAAGCTTGTAGTTCCACTTAATGCAAATAAATTTCAGATAAAAAGCTTTATCTCATCTCACACCAAGTGGATCGAAAAAACTTTATCTAAAATACCAAAAAGTGATCCAAATTCCATAAATTTTTTAGGCAAAAGCTATCAAATTCAAATTTCACCAGATTTTAAAATAATTAATCAGCAAATATTTACACCAGATATTCAAACCTTTACACACTATGCAAATAGTAGATTAAAAGAGTTAATAAATCAATATATAAATATCTATAATCCCAAAATAAATAGACCAATAAATGCTGTAAGAATCAAACAAATGAACACAAGATGGGGGAGCTGCAATAGTAAAAAAGGATATCTAAACTTTAGCACAAATTTAATTCAAAAAGATATTAAATTTATCGAGTATGTAGTCCTTCACGAATTAGCTCACCTCATCTATCCACATCACAAAAAAGAGTTTTATGATTTTATCTACTCTTTAATGCCTGATTTTAAATCTAGACTTAATCTATAAATCTTTTTGTAATATCGCTATAAGCCTCAATTCTTCTATCACGTAAAAATGGCCACCAACGACGAACTTGTTCGCATTTTTGCATATCTATATCTACTATTTGAACAATCTCATCAGTTGAATTTGATCTAAACAGCTCTACACCTTGAGCATCAAAAACGAAGCTATTTCCCCAAAATCTAATACCTCCGCCGTTTTCATCACTCTCAAAACCTACACGATTTACTGCAATTACTGGCAAACTATTGGCTACACTATGACCTCTTTGTACTGCTACCCAAGCCTCTAATTGAGCTGATTTAGTAGCCTCATCATCAGAGTCAAACCAACCAATTGCTGTTGGATATATAAGCATTTTAGCTCCGCTTAAAGCCATTAATCTAGCAGCCTCAGGATACCACTGATCCCAACAAACCAAAACACCGATCCTTCCAAGACTAGTATCAATTGGCTTAAATCCTAAATCACCAGGTGTAAAATAGAATTTTTCATAAAAATTTGGATCATCTGGAATATGCATTTTTCTATACATTCCAGCCTCACTTCCATCAGTATCAAATACTACGGCAGTATTATGATATAGCCCTTCACTGCGCTTTTCAAATAATGAAGTTACTAAAACTATTTTATACTTTTTAGCTACACTACTCCAATAAGCTTTATCTGCATCAAAATCCGCTGCTAAATCAAATTTATCCACATTCTCATCTTGGCAAAAATAGGCCCCCTGATGTAGCTCTTGTAAAACTACAAGTTGGGCGCCACCGCTTGCGGCATCTTTTATCATCTGAGTAGTTTTAGTAATTGTGCTAGACTTATCGCCATAATATTTATGCGCTATTAATGCTACTTTCATTATTTTATCCTTTTATATCTATTTTGACTTGAGCAGTGCAAGCTTCCATTTTGTCTTATAAAAACCCTACTATCTACGCCTATTATTTCTCTATTAGGAATAGCATCTTTAAGAGTATTTAACGCATAATCATCAGCCTCTTTATCTCCATATGTAGGCACTATGACAGCACCATTTATAAAGATAAAATTGCAATACGTAGCTCCAAGGCGTTTTCCATTATAAAAAACTGGCTTAGGCAAAGGTAAAGCAACTAACTCAAATCCTGCGTTTTCTAGCTCTTTTTTCATTAAATTTAGCTCTGTATAATGTTCATCATTTTCATCAAGACAAGCAGCGTAAGCTACTGTATTTTTATCAATAAATCTAGCTAGAGTATCTACATGACTATCAGTATCATCACCTTTTATAAATCCATGATTTAACCAGACAATTTTTCTTAATCCAAATAGATCTTTTAATCTTGCTTCAAGTTCATCTTTGCTAAGTCTATTTCTATTATCATTTAATAGACACTCAGTGGTTGTAAGCATTACTCCATCGCCATTAAAATCTATACTTCCACCTTCTAAAATCAAATTAATCTCTTCTAATTTAGTTCCAAAATGCTCAAATAATTTCTTATTTACTACATCATCTTTGCTACTGCTAAATTTACCACCCCAAGCGTTAAATTTAAAATCATAGCTAATAATCTCGTTATCTTTTTCTACATCAATAGCGCCATAATCCCTAATCCAAGTATCATCAGTATCGATTTGCAAAAACTCACAATTATCAAACTTTTTAAATCTATCAAAATCACTTTGATTTGGCGCTATCAATAGCACTTTTTGATATTTGCTAACTGCTTTTACTAGCTCTTCATAACTATCTAAAATCTCATCTAAATACTCAGCCCAGTCGCTATTAGAGTGTGGAATACTAAGCATCAAAAGCTCTTGATTTTCCCACTCTCCAAAGGCTCTAATATTTTTTAAATTTACCATCTTAAACCTTTAATAAATTTGGCAAAGAATAACAAAAAAGATTTTAAAATCTAATAAACTATAAGTTAAATTTAGTAATTTTTTGCTACTATTTTGGGCTATTTTTACAAAAGGAGATTTATGATTTTTAGCTCTTATGCTTTTATATTTGGCTTTTTGCCTGTTATGATAGTTGGATTTTATCTATTAAAATACCTTAATTATCATAGGGCTTCTAATATATTTTTAGTCCTTGGAAGTCTATTTTTCTATGCTTTTTGGAATGTTTTGTATCTGCCTATTTTGGTTGGGTCGATTTTGATAAATTATCTTATCGCTAATAGAATTTTATCTATTAAATCAGCCAAATTGGGGGGGGGTAAGAGCCTTTTAATCATTGGAATTATCTCTAATCTTGGCTTACTTGGGTTTTTTAAATATACAGATTTTTTATTAGAAAATTTCAATCTCTTTAATCAAATTTTAAATTTAAATTTCAATATCCCTTTGCCACATATAGTTTTGCCTTTGGCTATATCATTTTTCACTTTTCAGCAGATCGCATTTTTAACTGATTGCTATAAAAATGTAGATATCAATG
>NZ_JAGCNF010000122.1 GCF_017646085.1 Campylobacter sp.
ATATACAACTCTTTCATTTTAATCCTTTAAAAATCTATTTCATATAATGATTTTTGTTCAGTATAAGAAATTTTATCATATAAACTACTAACTAGTTTATTAAATTTAGAAATATTTTCGACTCTTTTATTGCTAAGTAAAATCAAATTTGTTTTAGCTCTTGTGAGTGCGACATAGTATTCATTTAACTGATTTGTAAATGCGTCATCGATTAGCTCGATTTGTGGAATAATAACAGTATCAAATTCTAAACCTTTAGCTGATTTAAATGTACTTATATGAATTTTTCCAAGTGTGATTTCATCTTGTTTTGTATCAGAGGTATAATAAGAACATGTAAAATTTTGAGATAACTGATCGTAGTAATATTTTACAGAACTTCTGTATCTATCGTTATCAATTTCATATGATTTATCTGGGGCATGTGGTAATAAAATTGCTATATTTGTCTCTTTATATGATTTTATAATGCTAATTAAGCGCTCCATCTCTTTATCTTTTGGAATACCATCATAGACTTTAGGCAAAATTTGATTAATATTTTCCCTTTTAGCTTTTTGTTCTAACCAGTTTAAAGACTCTGCATTTTCTCCTTTTTGTATAAAATTAATTACAAATCTATAAATAGCTACTGGATATCTATAAATTTGATTAAGATGAAATTCTTGAGTACTTCTATTATATTTAAAAAGAATAGCATCAATCTCCTCTTTACTCTTTACTCTATTTTTATAAAGTTGTTGATTAAAATCGGCACTTATAGATAAATATGGAACATTTGGTGCTAATATTTCAAAAGCTTCAGCTTCTAAATCTTGTGCCTCATCAATTATGACTTCATATATTACATTCTTATATTTATCTGCTTTTGCTTTATCCCAATACCACTGATAATCGTCCTTACTTCTTAATGCTTTATATATGGATTTAATGTAATTATCATTATTACTGCCAGTAGCTTGTTGAGCACATATTTTCAAATATTTATTAAGCATTCTATTGTATGCAAATAATATAGAATTTTTATTATTTTCTAAATTATTTATAAGCTTCCACAAGACAACAACACTTTTACCGCAACCAGCAGGTCCAGTTATATAAAATGGACTAGTCGCATTCAAAGCCTTTCTTTGATGACTGGTTAAATCATTAAATTTTGGAAACACCGCCGCATAAGTATGCATTGGATCTAATTCATTGCTCATTTTAAACCCCTATAATACTTTCCGAATTTGGATTTATGAGATATTTTTTATAGTTACTCATCGCTGTTTGAGCCGAAGTATTAGCATAACAATATGTGCATTGATGAACGCATGTATTATACTGACCGATATCCTTAGCTGCTATGCAGCCACAATCTTCTCTTTGTCCTTTATCATTATTTTTCTTAGTTTTTTTAATCTCTCTACCAAAAAGCCCATGATTTACTTCTACTCCTAGAAATTTCATCAATTTTTGATCATCATAAAACTGCTCTATCATCAAATCATCATCTACGCATTTATTATGCTCTATATCAAATTTATCTAAATCAATCTTTTCGCTGCAAGTCGCTACTCTAATCCCCCAACGCTTCGCCATCTGCGATATATGCTTTGCCATATATTCCATTTTTTGGGAATCAAACTCAATATAAGGGATATTTTTTAAATTATTTTGAACCTTTTTATAAGCCGATATATCAGCAAAGCTAAAGACAAGCTTATTGGTATATTTATAAATTTCATCGCCGATTTTTTCAACTCTCTCTAACAATGCATCCATAGGTAAATTTTTAGTTATTAAAAGTGGGTCATATCTCCATATAACTCTAGATTTTCCCAGTCTATCAGATAATATTTTAAAAGTTTCAATACGTTTTTTTTTGCTTGGTACACCAGCCTCTAGCCCCTCAATCTCATAATCATTTAAGCTATACTGAAAATAATAATTGACTCCAATGCTGTCAAAATAATCTAAATGTTTTATCATTGGTTCAGGATTTTTGCTCCAAAAAACTATAAGCCTAGTATTATTAAAATTTACATACAAAGGCTTACCATTAAAAGGATTAATCCATTTGATATATCCTATTTTAAATCTATTTCTAAACCAATCAGCAAAGAACGCTGGTATATCAGTCGCCCTACTAGCAGAGATTATTACAGGGGCTTGCGCCTTTGCGGTTTCACCATTATCTAAAATAATATCCTTATTCTCCCAAATAGCCATATTTTCACCTAAAAATTATTTAAATTTTGTTATCATATCAAAATATACTTATATCCAAATAAATATTTTTAAGAAAAATTTGAATTTAAATAAATGAATAAAATTTCAAAATTAAATCTATCATTAAGCCAAATATAGATAAAATGCTATATCAAAAAAAGGAGCAAAAATGGCATACTCCAAAAAAGATCTCATCTCTACAAAAGATCTTACTA
>NZ_JAGCNF010000016.1 GCF_017646085.1 Campylobacter sp.
ATTTGCGCCTTTTAGACCATCAGTTGCACTAGCTATTACATAGCCATCTTTTATTTCTATTTTAGCACCCATTTTTTCTAATGCGCTTAAGTGCAAGTCAATTGGTCTAGCGCCAATAGCACACCCGCCAGGTAAAGATACCTCGCAGTGGCCAAATCTAGCAAGCAATGGCCCAAGCACTAAGATAGAGGCTCGCATAGTGCGAACGATATCATATGTAGCTTTAGTTGAGCTAATTTTAAGCGTATTAATCTGCAGTGTTGAGCCGTTAAATTCGGCTATAGCGCCTAGATTTTGGAGTAGTTTTATTAATGTTTTTATATCAGCAACTTGAGGTGTATTTTGGATTGTTACTTGATTTTTAGCTAGAATTGTCATCGCAATTATTGGTAGTGCAGCATTTTTAGCTCCGCTGATTGATATTTTGCCTTCTAACTTTTTTGCGCCTTTTATTTCTAGATAATCCATATAATCTTGCCTTAATTAAAATATATGTGGCAATTATACCAAAAATATGCTTATAGAGTTATTTTAGATTGAAATTATATTAAGAATAGGGTGTGAAAATATACTAATTTGATTTAGAGTGTTTAAAATTATAATTTATTTAGTCGCAGTATAGTCATCTACGACTAAATAAAATCACTTTAGGATCGAGATTTTTTGACCTCTTCAGCAATTAAGAATGCTAGCTCTAGAGCCTGATCGGCATTTAGTCTTGGATCACACTGAGTCTCATAGCGGCTAGCAAGCGCCTCTTGGGTTACATTAAATGCGCCACCTGTACATTCAGTAACATCTTGACCAGTCATCTCTAGATGAACACCTCCAGGTATTGTGCCACAAGCATGGTGGATATCAAAAAAGCTTTTAACCTCACTCATTACATTATCAAATTCACGAGTTTTATAGCCATTGCTTGCTTTTACAGTATTTCCATGCATTGGATCTATACTCCATAGTATATTTAACCCTTCAGATTTAACATTTTTTAAGATATTTGGTAGATAGTTTTCTATCTTATCTGCGCCCATTCTAATGATAATATTTAATCTACCATTTTCGTTTTGAGGATTTAGTTTAGCAGCTAGTTTTATTACATCTTCAGCAGTGGCATTTGGGCCAATTTTACAGCCAATTGGATTTTTAACCCCACTTAGAAAATGCACATGTGCATCATCTATACCTCTAGTTCTCTCTCCAATCCACAACATATGCGCTGAGCAATCATACCAGTCGCCACTTAAGCTATCAATTCTAGTAAGAGCCTCTTCATATGGAAGTAATAGTGCTTCGTGAGATGTGTATAGTTTAGTTTCGCTTAGTGTTGGAGTATTTGCAGTAGTTACACCACAAGCCTCCATAAATTTAAGTGTATTGGTTAAATCAGTAGCTAATTTTTCAAATTTATCATCGAGCTCACCACGTTTTATAAAACCTAAATTCCATCTATGTACCTCGTGAAGATTTGCTAATCCACCACGTGAGAAAGCCCTAAGTAGATTTAGCGTTGAAGCACTTTGATAGTATGCATCTATCATGCGATTTGGATCTGGTACTCTAGCAGCTTCATTAAATTCAAATCCATTGATAATATCGCCTCTATAGCTAGGAAGTTTCACTCCGTTAATTTCCTCAAAATCACTACTTCTAGGCTTGGCAAATTGACCAGCAACTCGGCCGACCTTTACTACTGGACAACCGCTAGCAAATGTAAGAACAATCGCCATTTGTAGCATAATTTTAAACATATCACGAATACTATTTGCATTAAAATTTGCAAAGCTTTCAGCGCAGTCGCCACCTTGAAGTAAAAATCCATTACCTTGGGAGACTTTTGCTAGTTCAGCTTGTAAGTTTCTTACTTCGCCAGCAAATACAAGTGGCGGAAGCTTGCTAAGTTTATCTTCGCATGCTCTAAGTTTTGTAATATCAGGATATATAGGTTGTTGTAAAATATTATAATCTCTCCAGCTATCTTTATTCCATTTATTCATTTTTAACCTTTAAAATTTATATAAAGAGTCCGATTATAGCTAAAATTATCTTAAATTCTATAAAAATTTGATAAATATATACTAAATTTGGGCATTTAGTTTGGTTGGGTAATGATCGGGTTTAAGAAATTTAGATAAAATAATATAAATTGATCTAGGGAGTAATAATGAAAAAATTTTTATTAGTTTTTTTTGTGGCGATGCTTGCTGGTTGTATGCAAAATACAACAAATGTTGGCAAATCGCAAGTGGATAGGTCGCAATTAATGCTAGTATCTAGCGATGAGATTAATGAGGCTTCAGCTAAGGCCTATAATGAGGTAATTGCTCAAGCAAAGTCTGAAAATAAACTAAATAAAGATATAAAACTTACTAAAAGAGTAAAAACAATCTCAAATAAATTAATTGCCAAAGCGCCATATTTTAGAGAAGATAGCGCTAAATGGAATTGGGAAGTTAATGTTATTACTAGTGATACTATTAATGCTTGGTGTATGGCTGGTGGTAAAATAGCAGTATATACAGCAATTGTAGAAAAACTAAACTTAAATGATGATGAGATAGCATTTATCTTAGCTCACGAGATTGCCCATGCTTTAAGAGAGCATGTAAGAGAGCAACAAAGCCAAGAATTAGTAAAAAATGGACTCATTAGCGTAGCATCAATGTTTGGTGTAGATAATACGATATTAGGCGTAGCAAATGTGGCTGCTAATGTGGGTATTTCGCTACCATTTAGCCGTTCACATGAGAGTGAAAGTGATGAGATTGGG
>NZ_JAGCNF010000017.1 GCF_017646085.1 Campylobacter sp.
GCCAGAATTATCGTCATAACCGAAGAGAGCAGGAGAAGTACCAGCGCCCCAAGAAGGAGTACCCTTCACACCTGTTACGCTATCACCGATCTTGACATGAGCTACAGTCTCGGGATTGTTGTATGACAAGAAGATAGCACCTGTTTCGTCTTGAAGTGCAAGACCGGCACTCCACTCGGTTGTATATACATAAGTAACTACAACAGGATTGGTAATGAGGTGTGTCATTTTGATATCGCCATTGTCGGCTGTTTCAATAAGGTCGGCAATGTTATCGCACTCAACAGTGTTAGAAACGAGACCGTGAACATAGAGTTTCACATCGTCCGAAGTATTCTTATAGTCAAGTACACCGGCAATTGAGAAGCCTTTGAAATCAGCGCCAATCCACTCGGCCAAGTTTACAGTTGATGATACCAACTCGAGAGTGTACTCAACCTGAATTTCTTGATCAAGTTCGAAATCATATGTGAAGCCAATCTCAGTGTAGAAGTAACGACCGTCTTTCTCTGAAATAGTACCTACGGGAGTAATCTTCACAGCAGCACCTTGAGCATCAACTACATTGTAGTTCATATATACATACTCATTGGCCGATGCATACTTAATTTCGTTTTCACGACTCAAGACAGTAATTTGAGCATCTTCGGCAAGTACAAAGCTTGAACCTTTATCAACTACGGGATTGTAGTTCTCTTCGTGGTAAACACAAGGAGTAGAAACACCCTTGATACCCTCGATCAAATCACCTTGTTCTACCTCAGCAGTAACGCCCATGAGTACAGTACCCTTGAGAGCAGAACCGCCGTAGAGGTCAAGACCATCGTATTGAACGAATACGTTGTTACCATCAACATGAGTTACCAATACATGGCCATATACGTCGTAAGCTACATTTGCAGCATCGGGGAACTCCACTACATATGCATTCAAATCGTCGATAGTAGCGAAGCTATGAACAGCAACGAGTTCGTAAACTGTAAATTCGCCATTCTCATACATACCACATACATCGAATCGACCGGCGATATCGAGACCATAAGCAACAACCTCATCGAAGATGAAGTAATAAGTTTCGTATGAGCTTACGGGAACACGAACAGACTCTACATTTCTAACGATAACGGGAGTACCTTCGTTGGCTTGCAACTCTTCGAGAGTAGAAACCTCGGGAGTGAGCGAAGCGTCGGTAATGTGCGCTTGTGAGAGGGGTTGGATTTGATAGATACCGTTGCTATTGAGAGCATAGAAGTCGGCTATACCTACGATATTGTTACGCTCGAAGGTTTGGAGACCAAATTTGCTCCAAAGGTTAGAAAGCTCCATTGTGTCGCCTTCTTGAATGAGGTATTTAACCTTGTCGCCATATACGTCGAGAGTATCTACTACTTGTACATCGAGCAAGCGTACAACATTGTTGGCGATTTTGGGCATATCACCAGACTCTTCGCAATAATGCCACTCGGCGAGGAGGTCGGCAACTGTTACAGTCATAGCAGGCTTAACATCATTGCCAGAGCTTACAACTTCGGGAACGAATGCAATAGTGAGATAATCATCGGCACTATAGTCGATATATGCACAAGTGAGGTTGGGAGCAGATTGAGAAGTTTCGTATTGAGCAAAACCTTTCACACCTGTAATTTGGTCGCCGGCCTTGATATTCTTAAGAGCGGCTTTATTGCCGCTCTACTTAGTATAGGTTCATACGGAGCAGTAATCGATAATGCTAATATCATTAGCGAGGCTGTAGAGATAAAGTTAAACTCAATAGGGGATGAGTTAAAAAACAAAACCGGTGTGACGCTAAATTTGCTTACTGTAGAAAATAGCGCTGGAGTGAATTTAAAAGATTTTGCAAATACTCATATAGCTACGTTAAAATCCCCATATGTTGTTTTGGCAATTATGCCAAAGGATTTTTCTAGTAAGGCTGGCCAGCTTGATATTTTTGCTTCAAATGATGCTTTGGCGCTATTTGATAAAGAGGCCGTCTTAAGCCCATTTCCGCAAACTGGCTCTATAATCCCACTACTAACGCAAAATAAAGGTAAAGATATCTATAATTCCTCTATGCTAAATGGTTATGCTGATATAGCCGATCAGATAGCAGCTAGTAAAAATATTATTTTAGAAAATTCAATAGGCTCACAAAATAGAGATACTATAAATATCTTTAGATACTTAATATATGGATCAATCGTTCTTGTGATTATTGTTTTAATCGTTCGTAAATTTAATAAAGGCTAATAATGCAAAAAAATAAAACTTTTTGGCCATATGGGATTGTAATTTCTATATTTGCCATAGTATGCTCATGTGCTTACACTATATATTATTCACTTGATTATCCTGTTTATATGGATGATTATTATTTTAATAAATACCAAAATGTAGATAATAATTTTAATGAAATTCAAGCAGCTCAGGCAAATTTTAGGCGTGAATTTAGCTTTGATACTACACCACAAATTGAGCAAAATGGCGTAGTTGTACCAAATACAATTCAAAAACTTCGCAAAGGTAAAATTGCTACAATAGTCCCATTAAATCAAAACTTTAATATCAAATTTGATACAAATTCTACTAAATATAGCTCTAAGATACTACTTACTCGTCCAGATAGTAGCGAATTTGATAGAGAATTAAATGGTCAAAATATTAATGGCAAATTGACTATAAGTGATCTAAATTTAACTAAAGCAGGAAGATGGCAAATTAAAGCCAAGATTATAGTTGATGAGAATAAAACTGGATTTTATCAAGTAGAATTATATGCTAAGTAAAACGCTTTTTGTACTTAGTTCATCTAGAAATGTGCGAGATTTTTATGCTAGTAAGCTAAGTTTAAATTCGCTTCTACCAAAGGCTATTAGTACGGCTGAGTTTTTTGAAGAGGCTACATATGTGCCAAATAAGCGCCGTGCTAGCGATACTGAGTGCTTGCTGCATATGCGCAATGCCGTAGCTAGAGTAGAGAATATCTCTAAAATTTTAAATATAAAAAATGAATTTCTAATTTTTCTTAAAAATTCGCACTATTTATTCTCATTTTTTAAGGAGCTTAGCCGAGAAAAGTGTACCGTAGCTAATTTAAGTAGTGCTGATACTTATGCTAGCTATGATGAGCATTTAACAATTTTAGATAATTTAGGGAAAATTTATAAAGATAGTCTAAATTCATCAAATATATATGATGATATTACACTTAGTGAATGTTATGAAATAAACTCAAATTTTATTAGCAATTTTGATAGGATTGAGTTTAGACTTGATGGGATTTTAACCTCATTAGAGTGGGAGATTTTAACCAAAATCGCTAAGCAAACTCAGTTGATTTTAAGTGCAGATTGTAGTAAATTTAACCAAAAAACTATTAATGAAATTGTTAAATTCACTAGTTTAAATCTAGAAATTGGTTATAATTATGAGATAAATTTAAGCACTAAAAGTATAGAAAATAAAACTCAGTTAAAAAAAGCACCCGTTATAAATCTTAAGGGTTTTTGGATGCGTAGCTTACAAGCGGCTTTTGTTTTTGATGAGATTTCTAAGATGGTTAGAAGCGGAATTAATCCGCAAAATATCGCTGTAATTTTACCTGATGAGAGCTTTGCAGAGGTGTTGCAAAATCTAGATGAAAATAATATGTTAAATTATGCTATGGGTAAAAGCCTACGCAATGATCTAATTTGTATATTTTTACACTCTTTAAAAGAAGCCATTATTCAAGAGCTTGATTATAAATTTAATCCAAATTATATAAAAGATACGCCAAGTCCAAATCAAATGCTTGCTACGCTAAATAGCTTTAATTTATCAACCCAAATTTATAATCATATTAAAGAAATATTTTATTCAAAAGTGAGTTTTGAAAGCTTTGAGAGTGTTATTAAGTTGCTACTAAGTGATATCAAAAAAAGCACTGAAATTGCTGAGTTTATAGAAACTGAGCTTTTTAATATTAAAAATCTTTTAAGAGAGATTGAACTTAAATTTAGTGAACTTCTTGAGCTATTTTTGTTAAATTTTGCCAATAAAAAAGAGAGTATGACTGGCGGTGGATTAGTTACTGTAATGGGTGTTTTAGAGAGTCGTTCTAGAGTTTATGATGGGATTGTAATTGTAGATTTTAATGACTCTTTTGTACCAAAAAGAAGCCAAAAAGAGATGTTTTTAAGCTCAGTAGTAAGAAAAAATGCTGGCTTAATTAGCCATGCAGATAGGGAAAATCTTCAAAGATTTTATTATGAAAGTTTAATAAATAGAGCAAAAGTAGTCTCTATTTGTTATACTGAAAACGAAGAGCAGATTTTATCTAGATTTATTAAGGATTTTAGTGAACAAAATTTAATAAACACACCACAAATTTCTTATGAAAATGCTTTAAATATCGGTGGAGTAGATATAAATACTACCCCAAAAGAGATTATAGAAGTTCATGATTTCTTTGAGTATCCAATCTCATTTAGCCGCCTTGATACATTTATAAAATGTCCAAGACGCTATTATTATCAATATATCAAAAATGTAGGCAAGCCTAAATTTTTTAATGAAGATAATCTTGAATTTGGTGCAAATTTGCATGAGGCATTACAAAAATATTTTGAAAGTTCACCATATAAATTTAATAAAGATGAGTTTTTGCAAATTTATACTAACTATGAAGATGCTCAGTTAGTATTAAAAAATGAGCTATTTAAGATTAGACTTAGTAAATTTGAAAAAGAGCAAAACTCGCATTTTAAAGAAGGCTTTAGTGTTTGGAAGTGTGAGTTAAAAATACGGAATCAATTTAATGGTTTACCGATTGAGGGAAAAATAGATAGGGTCGATATAAATGGTGATGAAATTTGGCTAATTGATTATAAAAGCGGCAATTTAGATAATAAATCATTTCAACTAGCATTTTATGAGATACTCTATTTGGCTGAGTTTCATCAAGAGGCTAAGGGTTATTTTTATTCATTAAAAGATAATAAATTTGAACCAAATAATAAAAAAATAGATGAGTTAAGTCAGATTTTAAATGAGCTAAAAGAGTTAAGTGGTAGTCAAATTTGCTTTCGTCAAAATACAAAAAATTGTAGCCAATGGTGCCCATATCAAACGCTGTGTTTAAGGGAGTTAAGGTGAGTTTTGAGAACTATTTATGCCTAGAAGCAAGTGCAGGAAGTGGCAAAACATTTGCACTATCAGTGCGTTATATTGCTTTGCTTTTGCGTGGTAATCATCCAAATAAAATTCTAGCCCTAACATTTACAAACAAAGCTGCTAGCGAAATGCTCCAAAGGATTACGACAACTTTTTGTAACTTGCATAAAGATGAACAAAAAGGAGAGCTAGAGGCACTTTGTGAGCTTTTAGAAATGGATACTAAAAAGGTTTTGGCTATTCGTGATGAGATGATGGGTAGATTTTTAGCTAGTGAGTTAAAAATTTCTACATTTGATTCGTTTTTTGGAACGATTTTACGGCAGTTTAGTTTAAATTTGGGCCTAATGCCAGATTTTAGCTCTGTAGAAGATAATAGTGAGTTAATAAATAATGAATTTAACAAATTAATCATAGCAAATTCTATGGTAAAAGATGTGGCACAGTATCTATATGATACTAATAATACAGAGTCAGATTTTTTTAATAAGCTTAAATCCCTTAGTCAAAGTAAACTATCACAATTTAATGCCACTGTTCCATCGCCTAAAAATGCACTACAAAAATATTACCAATTGTGCGATATTGCTCTTAGACTTCATAGCGATACAAATTATAAGAAGAATTTTGATAAAAGTTTAACAATAGAAAAAATAGTAACAAAGCCAATAGTAAAAGAATATACAAAAAAATATTTTAATAAAGTTCGAGATAATCTTGAGTTTGTAAGTGCTAGAGATGAGTTTATACAAGCTTTTAAAGAGTACTATTTAACTCTTGAAAAGTATGAAATATCTCAAATTTCAAAATTTGTAAAGCTGTATAAAAAGGCAATTGCCAATGTAAATAACCGTGAAAATAGTCTAAGTTTTGATGATATTACAAACTGGGTAAATGAGCTATTAACTAATAAAAATAGCCAAGATATAGATATGTTATATTTTCGCTTAGATGCAAAAATTAAGCATATTTTAATCGATGAATTTCAAGATACTAGTATAAAACAGTATGAAATTTTAGAGCCATTAATTGCTGAAAGTGTAGCAGGTGTAGGACAAAGCGGGCTTGGTAGTTTCTTTTATGTAGGTGATACTAAGCAAAGTATTTATAGATTTCGTGGTGGGCAAAAAGAGCTTTTTAATAAGCTTAGAGATAATTTTAGTCAGATTAAAGGCCAGAGTTTAGATAAAAACTACCGCAGTGATAAGCTAGTTGTAGAGTATGTAAATAATCTTTTTAGATCAAAATATACAAACTATATAGATCAAATTCCAAATAGCAAAAATGAGGGCTATGTAAAAGTAGTTAAATTTGAAAAAGAAAAGCATTTAGAACAGATCTTAAACAACATAAACGAGCTTACTCAAGCTGGAGTAGCACACGAAGATATAGCGATTTTATGCTGGAAAAATAAGGATATAGATCAGATAAAGAATTTTTTAGAGCCTAAAGGGATTGCTGTATCTACACAGATTATAAATCTTTTAATCAAAAGTGCAAATGTCGCAGCAGTGGTAGAGTTTACAAAATATTGTATTTTTGGTGATGAAATTTATTCTTTAACCACTCAAGAGATTATACAGAGTAAAAAGAGTCGTTTAGAATTAAAAACTAACACTAGCGTGGCACAGACTCTTAAATTTATTGCTAAATATCTAGAGATTAATCCTTATGATATTGATATGCTTAAACTTTATGAGATTAGTGCTGGTTATAGCGATATATATGATTTTGTTTTTAATATTGATCATGAAAAAGCCAAAAGCGCTAAAAGTAGCCAAAATGGTATAAATATAATGACAGTACATAAGAGTAAAGGGCTGCAGTTTGATCATGTGATCGTTGTAGATTATTTAGGGAAGCCAAATCCAAACCAGGATAAATTTTTAATAGAGTATAACCTAAGCTTAAATAGTTGGGATATCAAACTAAATAACAATGCTCTTGAATATTTAGGTGATGAGGAATTTATAAATCTAAAAAATCGCCAAAAATCCCTAGATAAAGATGAAACTATAAATAAAATTTATGTCGCACTCACTCGTGCTAAACACAGCCTAATTATCTTAGCTGTAGCACAGCCAAACGGCAATAATATCTCATATTTTACCCCTTATCAATGTAACGATAAAAATATAGAATATGTAAGCTTACAAGAGTGTCAGATGGGGAGTATTCAGCCAAGCATCAAGGAAATAGCATCTAAGTCTGATATGATAGAGTTAGAGCCGTTTGTGATTGTTGGTCGTCAAGAGATTGATAGTAGTACAGATGCTCAAGATGAATTAAATTTAGATGCAATCTACTTTGGCAAGGCATTACACTATTATTTAGAGAGTTTTAATTTTATAGATGCTAACTCAAAAGAAATTGCTAAAAATCGCTTATATAATAAATTTGGAAGTTTATTAGATGATAAAAGTCTAAAAGATATTATAAAGCGGGTTGATAGACTTTTAGATAGTGCTAAATTTAATAAAATTATTGCTAATAAAAAATTATACAAAGAGCAAGATATCGGTTTTGATGGAGAGCTAAGGCGTATTGATTTGCTTTGTATGAATGAGAGTGAGGCGCATATAATTGATTATAAAAGTTCATTAAATGGCTGGGAAAATCATAGAATTCAAGTATGCGAATATGCTAAAATTTTATCTAAAATTTACCCACAAAAAAGTGTAAAAGCGAGTATTATTTATATATTAAATGATGAAATTCAAATCCAAGATGTCTAATATAAAATTTTACTTAAATTCAGCTTTATTTAAGCTAATCTCGCTATAATTCCAACTCTTAAAATTAATATAGATAAAAGGCAAGATTATGACAAATATAACAAAGCCAAATGAAGTAAAACGTGATTGGATCGTTTTAGATGCTTCTGGAAAGAGATTTGGTAGATTGCTAACTGAAGCTGCTACACTACTTCGTGGTAAACATAAGCCAGGATTTAGCCCAAATGTTGATTGTGGCGATTATGTAATAATCATCAATGCTAGCAAAGCAGAATTTACAGGCGCTAATAAGGCTGAAGCAAAACTATATCATAGACATTCAGGATATTTTGGTAGCGTAAAAAGTGAAAAATTTGGCGATTTACTAGCTAATAAACCTGAAAAACTTTACAAATTAGCAGTTCGCGGTATGTTACCTAAAACAAAATTAGGCAAAGAGATGCTTAAAAAATTAAAAATCTATGCTGGTAGTGAGCACCCACACACTGCACAAATAGCTAAAGAAGGAAAATAATAATGGCAACAACATACGCAACAGGTAAAAGAAAAACAGCAGTTGCTAAAGTTTGGGTAAAACCAGGTAGCGGCAAAATTACAGTAAATGGCATGGATCTAAATAGCTGGCTAGGTGGACATGAGGCTATCAAGCTTAAAGTTGTTCAACCACTATTAGTTACAAAACAAGAAACTTCTATGGATATTACTGCTACAACTTTAGGCGGTGGATATTCAGCTCAAGCTGAGGCGCTTCGCCATGGCATTTCTAGAGCTTTGGCTTCTATCGATGCTACATTTAGAGCAGCTCTTAAACCTCAAGGTCTTCTAACACGTGATAGTCGTGTTGTTGAACGTAAAAAATATGGTCGCAGAAAAGCAAGAAGAAGTCCACAATTCTCAAAAAGATAATATATTCATTCAAATTTCCAAAAGCCTTTTTGGGCTTTTGGGGCTATTTAATTTAAACAAATCATAATTTTAAACTCAATTAAATTCTAATTTTTCTATGTTTAGTAAAAATTTATAATAAATTTTCATTAAGTTAAAACTGATCAAGTATAATTTTGCCGTCCAACAGATAAACCTCCTTTTTGTAATAGTTTCGGAGCTTAAATTTAGCTCCGATTTTTTATTATATTTTTATATTTTTATTAATAATTTATATTTTTTTAAACTTATTTACTGTATTATTTTGCATCTATTTTATAACTAAATTTTAAGGAAAAATAAAAATGAAAAAGATCCTTTTAGCACTTTGTGCTGCTTCGGCAATGTTTGCTAACAATAGCTATGAGCTTACTATCGTCGGTGGGTATGCGCATCCAGAGGGCACTCAAGGAATCGATGATCAAAAATTAATGGGTTTAAGATTAGCTAGAAATCTAGACTTATCATGGTTGAGTCAGCTTGAATTAGGCTTTGATTACACTCCAAAAGCTACATTTGAACATAATAATGGTAAATCAGTAGGATATGATACAAATATTGCTAGATACTATTTAAATTTAGTAAAAGACTTTGCTATTACAGATAGATTTTCTATCTATGCATTAGCTGGTGCTGGATATCAAGATTTAAGCAAAGAAGCAAATGATGCAAATGATGATGGATTTGGTCAAGCTGGTCTTGGTCTTAAATTTAATGTAGTTGATAATTTTGCTATTAAACTAGAAGCAAGAGACGCTATAACTTTCAAAGATGGTGCTAATACATTTTTATACACTTTAGGCTTTGCTAGTGGATTTGGTGGTGGTGCTAAGGCTGAGCCTGAAGCTACTTCAACTGCAGTAGAGTCAGTTGTAGCTCAAACAGTTGATGGCGATGATGATAATGATAAAGTATTAAATAGCAAAGATCAATGCCCAGGTACGCCAGCTGGTGCTATTGTTGATGAAAATGGCTGTGAAAAGGTAATTAGATTGAGTCTAAGTGCAAATTTTGAATCTGATAGCGCAACGCTAAGCCCAGAATATATTGCAAAAATAGATGAAGTAGCAAAAGTATTAGTTCAAAATAGTGAGTATAAAGTTTTATTAGAAGGCCATACTGATGCTACTGGTTCAGAAGAATACAACCAAAAATTATCAGAAAAAAGAGCTCAAGCAGTAGCAGCAGAGCTAATCAAAATGGGTGTAAGCCAAGATAGAATTAAAACGGTTGGTTATGGTGAGTTATCTCCAATTGCTACAAATAAAACTAAAGAAGGTCGTGCACAAAACCGCCGTGTAGATGCTAAATTTAGAAATTAATTATGCAGATTATAACTGATTTTGATTATACGGTCATATTGGCACTCGTTGCCAAATATGGCCTTCGACTTCTTTTTTCCTTTTTTATCTTTTTTGTTGGTAAGTGGGTTGTTGGTAGAATTTGTTTGATTTTAGAAAGCGTGATTCGCAGAGCTAAAATCGATGAGTTAATCGCAAGTTTTATAATAAACGCAGCTAAAACTATTCTTTTAATTGTTGTAATTGTCGCAGCTTTGGCAAATTTAGGAATAGAAACTACATCATTTGTCGCAATGCTTGGTGCTATTGGCCTTGGTATTGGTATGGCGTTTAAAGACTCATTTGGCAATATTGGTGCTGGTATTTTAATTGTATTTTTTAGACCATTTAAAATTGGTGATAGTGTAGATATTGGCAGTTATGCAGGTGTAGCTAAGGAGTTAAATTTATTTAGTACATGTATAATTACTGCTGATGGCAGAACAATTATTATCCCAAATCAGCAGGTTATGAATAGTAAAATCATCAATTACTCTTTAACCCCAACTAGGCGCATAGATTTGCTTTTTAGTGTGGATTATAAGGATGATTTAAGGCTTGCTAAAGATATTATTTTAAAAGTTGCAAATTCGCATGAACTAGCTATAAAAGATCCAGCTCCAAGTGTTTCAGTAAGCGCTCTTGGTGCACATAGCGTAGATTTAATAGTAAAAATTTGGGTATTAAATGATAATTATTCTACGGTTTATTCAGCTATGCTTGAGAATGTAAAGAGCGAATTTGATAGAGTTGGAATTAGTATTCCATATCCACAAGTTGTAAATCATCATATATATGAGCAAAAGGATGAAAATGACAAACTACAAACCAGTGATATTATTTGACCTCGATGGTACGCTTATCGATTCAACTCAAGCGATTGTAAATGGCTTTTGTAAAGCTTTTAGAGAGCATAAAATAAAAGAGCCTTCTAAAGAGCAAATTTGCTCTTTGATTGGCCATCCACTTGAGTATATGTTTGGTTTGCTTGGCGCTCCAAGTCAGCTAATCCCTAGCTTTATCTCTATTTATAAAGAGGATTATAGGCAAAATTATTTAGCGCAAACTACGCTTTTACCTGGGGCTTTTGAAGCTGTTAATATTGCTAGTGAGTTTGCAAATTTAGGAGTTGTCACTACAAAAACTTCGCTGTACTCTAAAATTTTACTTGAACATCTTGGAATTTTAGGATATTTTAGTGCTGTGATTGGTAGAGATGATGTAGTTAATCCTAAGCCAAATCCTGAGCCAATTATAAAAGCACTAAATTTAGTAAACGAATCACCAGTAAATGCATATATGATTGGCGATACTCCTATGGATGCTAAGGCTGCAAAATCTGCTGGAGTTACTAGCATAGGTGTAACATGTGGCTATGAGAGCAAGGAGGCATTAGAGCCAATTTGTGATTATGTCTGTATAAATGCATTAGATGCTGTGAAGTTAATTAGAGTTAAAACAGATAAAAAACAATCTTAGTTTAAAATCCAAAATATATCTAATTTATAAATATTCCATTTAAATTTTGTTTAGATCTTAGAAATTAGCTAAATAATTTTAGCTAATTTCTGTTAATTATTATAAAATAAATTTCCCATAAAAAGGGCTTTTAATTGGATTTATATTTATTTAACTGATAATTTATATAAATATAAATTTATAATTAACCTATTTTTTAAGTTTTTATAATATAATTACTAACTTTAAGTTAAAGAAAATATTTAAACCAATATAAGTCTTAAATTTTTATTTATTAAAATTAAATTTAAGCTTAGAAAGGAATCTAATGAGTAAAATTATGAAAACTATGGACGGCAACGAAGCAGCAGCTTATGCTTCATATGCTTTTACTGAGGTTGCTGGAATTTATCCTATTACACCTAGCTCGCCGATGGCGGATTTTGTCGATATTTGGGCGAGTGATGGCAAGAAAAATTTATTTGGTATGCCTGTTAAGGTTGTTGAGATGCAAAGCGAAGCTGGTGCAGCTGGTACGGTGCATGGAAGTCTTCAAGCTGGTGCATTAACTACTACATTTACTGCTGCTCAAGGCTTGTTGCTTAAAATTCCAAATATGTATAAAATCGCAGGTCAAATGCTTCCTGGTGTTATCCATGTAGCAGCTCGTTCTCTTGCAGCGCAGGCTCTTTCTATCTTTGGTGATCATCAAGATATTTATGCTTGTAGACAGACCGGCTTTGCTATGCTTGCTACTGGTTCTGTTCAAGAGGTTATGGATTTAGCTGGCGTAGCTCATCTAAGCGCTATTAAGGGCAGGGTGCCATTTATGCACTTCTTTGATGGATTTAGGACAAGCCACGAAATTCAAAAAATTGAGGTAATGGATTATAGCGTATTTGATCGATTACTAGATAAAGAGGCAGTTGAAGAATTTAGACGCAACTCAATGAACCCTGAAAATCCAAAAATCAGAGGAACAGCACAAAATGATGATATATACTTCCAAACAAGAGAATTAACAAATAAATTCTATGATGCAATCCCAGATATTGTAGCATACTATATGGATGAAATTTCAAAAGTTACAGGCAGAAAATATGCTCCATTTGTATATTATGGTGCGCCTGATGCGACTAGGGTAATTGTAGCTATGGGTTCAGTTACTCAAACTCTTGAAGAGGTTGTAGATTATCTAAATGCTAAAGGTGAAAAAGTAGGTGTTTTAAAAGTGCATTTATATAGACCATTTAGTATTAAGCATATGTTTGATGTAATTCCTTCAACTGTAGAAAAAATTGCAGTTTTAGATCGTACTAAAGAGCCAGGTAGCCTAGGTGAACCGTTATATCTAGATATTAAAGCAGCATATTATGGTAAAGAAAATGCCCCAGTAATAGTAGGTGGTAGATATGGACTTAGCTCTAAAGATGTAGATCCAGCACAGATGATTGCTATATATGAGAATTTAAATTTAGATACACCTAAAAATGGCTTTACAGTAGGTATTGTAGATGATGTATCATTTACATCATTACCAGTAGGCCAGAAAATATCTCTTAGCGATAGTGATTGTATTGAGTGTTTATTTTATGGTCTTGGAGCCGATGGAACAGTAGGAGCTAATAAAAACTCTATTAAAATTATTGGTGATAAAACTGATCTATACGCTCAAGCATATTTTGCCTATGATAGTAAAAAATCAGGTGGATACACTAGAAGCCATTTAAGGTTTGGTAAAAAGCCAATTCGTTCTACATATTTAGTATCAAATCCGCATTTTATAGCCTGTTCAGTTGCTGCATACTTAGATATTTACGATGTAGTAGATGGATTAAGGGATGGTGGTACGTTCTTGCTTAACTCTATTTGGGATGCGCAAAAAACAGTAGAAAAAATTCCAAATAGAGTAAAACGCATCTTAGCGCAAAAAAATGCTAACTTTTACATCTTAAATGCGACAAAATTAGCATATGAAATTGGTCTAGGCAATCGTACAAATACTATTATGCAATCAGCATTTTTTAAACTCTCAGGTATCATTAACTACGAAGAAGCACAAAAATATATGAAAGAGTATGCTTACAAAACCTATCATAAAAAAGGCGACAAAATCGTAGAGATGAACTATAAAGCTATTGATGAGGGCGCTAGCGAGCTTGTTAAAATTGAGATTGATCCAAGCTGGATAAATTTAAAAGATGAGATAAAAGAGGATAAATACAAAGGCAGTGATTTTGTAGAAAATATTGTAAAACCAATGAACGCAGCTAGAGGCGACTCTTTGCCAGTATCTGCTTTTGTCGGATATGAAGTTGGCTCATTTGAATCTGGTACAACTGAATTTGAAAAGCGTGGCGTAGGCGTAATGGTACCAAAATGGATAGAAGAAAATTGTATCCAATGTAATCAATGTGCATTTGTTTGTCCTCACGCAGTTATTAGACCATTCTTAATAGATGAAAATGAAATGGCTAACGCCCCACAAGGTGTAAAAGATAGAGCAATTGATGCAAAAGGCAAAGAGTTAGCTGGGCTAAAATATAAAATTCAAGTAAGCCCATTAGATTGTACCGGTTGTGAGTTATGTGCTCATGAATGTCCAAGTAAAGAAAAATCTTTAGTAATGGTTCCATTAAATGGTGAAATTGAAAAAGGTGAACAAGAAAATGCTGATTATTTATTTAAAAAGGTAGTCTATAAAGATGATTTAGTAAATAAACAGACTGTAAAAGGTTCAGGTTTTGCTCAACCATTATTTGAATTCCATGGCGCATGTCCAGGATGTGGCGAAACTCCATATATTACTTTAGTTACAAGATTATTTGGTGAGCAGCTGATGGTAGCAAATGCTACAGGATGTAGCTCAATTTATGGTGGTTCAGCTCCATCATCTCCATATAGAAAATCAAACAAAACTGGTAATGGTGTAGCATGGGCAAATTCGCTATTTGAGGATAATGCTGAGTTTGGTATGGGTATGAAGATAGCTACTGCAACTATCCGTCATAGAGTAGAAAATATCATGCTAAATACTAAGGATAAAGTACCAAATGCCATAGCAGCTCTATATAATGACTGGTTAGCAAATAAAGAAGATAGATTAGCAACTCAAAATATTAGAGATACTCTAGTCCCACTTCTTGAAGCAAATCAAGATATCCAAGGGGCTAAAGAGCTTTTAAGCCTAAAACAATATATCGCTAAAAAATCTCAATGGATTATCGGAGGAGATGGCTGGGCTTATGATATTGGTTATGGCGGATTAGATCATGTGCTAGCAAGTGGAGAAAATGTCAATGTTCTTGTGCTTGATACTGAAGTTTATTCAAATACAGGTGGTCAAAGCTCAAAATCAAGCCGCAGCGGTTCAGTAGCTCAGTTTAGCGCTAGTGGTAAAAGCGTACAGAAAAAAGACTTAGGTCAAATTTCAATGACTTATGGAAATATTTTTGTAGCTCAAATCAATCTAAATGCTAGTCAAGCCAATGTAATCAAAGCTATTACAGCAGCTGAAGCATATGATGGCCCAAGCCTTATAATTGCATACTCGCCATGTATTGCACACGGTATTAAAGGCGGATTAACAATGTCAGGTGATCAAGCTGAACTAGCTACAGCATGTGGATACTGGCCGACATATGTCTATGATCCAAGTCTAGTGGCACAAGGTAAAAACCCGCTTAAAATCACATCAAAAGAGCCGCAATGGGATAGATATGAGGAGTTTTTATTAAACGAAGTTCGCTACAACTCGCTTAAAAAGATAAATCCACAGCATGCTGATGAGTTATTTGCTCAAAACTTAAGCGATGCTAAGCGCCGTTATAGACAGTTAAAACGCCTTGCAGCAGCTGATTATAGCGATGAGTTAAATTAATTTTATAATTTAATTATTAAGGCCTACTCATAATTTTTATGAGTAGGCAAATTTATTTTTTAATTATTTTTCAAAATTACCTTATAAACCAAAACCATTAAATTCACTCTTGTCCCCTAGCCAACCTACTAAATTTTCTAAAATCCACTAAACAAATTACACCCCCATAATATTTTAATATTTCACCAATTCTAATCCACATCCCACTATAAAAATTATCAAAGACCCAAGTCATAAATCTACAATATCTAATCTAAATTTTATAAATTCATCAACTTTATTAAAAAATTTACAATATTTTA
>NZ_JAGCNF010000123.1 GCF_017646085.1 Campylobacter sp.
AATGAAGAGAAAAATCTATTAGCCAATCTAAAGCTTAATCATAACGATCAGCTATTTATAGCTCCACGACATCCTGAGAGATTTGATAGTGTATATAATATTATCAAAGACAGCATTAAGAATATGAGCTTTGAGAGATTTAGTGATAATATGGGGTTAAGTTCGCAAATTATACTAGTAGATACTTTGGGGCAATTGGTTAATTTATATGCAATAGCTGATATTGTCGTGCTTTGTGGTAGTTTTGAAAAGGGCATTGGAGGACATAATCCTATAGAGGCGGCTCAGTTTGGTTGTAAAATTCTAAGCGGAGAATATATCCATAATCAAAAAGACCTATATAAGGCAGTAAGTGGGATTGAGTTTTGCTCATATGATAATGTATGGCAAAAACTAAATTCAAATTTAAAAAATACAAAAATAATAAATATATGCGATATAAATAATATAATAAAAGATATAAAAGGATAAAGATGCAAAAGGCTTATAAACTATTAGCTATACAAGAAGGGATTTCAAATAACGAAGCTAAGGAGCTAATAGATGCTGGACTAGTAAGTGTAGGAGGCCAAAGACTAGTACTTGCTAGAGGGCTTTTAAAAGAGAGTGCTAAATTTAAGATAACAAAACTAGCTAAGCCATCTAAAATATTTGAAGATGAAAATATAATAGCAGTCAATAAACCGCCATTTATCACAAGCCAAAAAATTGCTGAGATATTTAAATTTCCACTTTTAAATCGTTTAGATAAAGAGACTAGTGGGGTAATTTTATTATATAAAAATGACGATTTTCAGCAGCGTGCGATTAAAGAATTTGCACAAAATAGGGTAGGTAAAACCTATCTTGCAGTGGTTAAGGGTATAGTATGCGAAAGCTCTACTATAAACCAGCCGCTAACAACTATAAAAACAAAATCTGGAGCCTTTAGCAAAATTGATTTAAAAAATGGCAAAACAGCTATCACGCATATCGCCCCAGTAGCAGTTGAAGGTAAAAAATCATTATTAAAAGTAGATATAGAAACTGGTAGAACTCACCAGATTAGAGCGCATTTAGCTAGCAGTGGTTTTGGCATTGTCTGTGATGAAAAATATGCTTAAAGTAGCTCAAAACGGCTATATCTACATAGTTTAAGAACCAAGATTTTTGATTATGAGTTTTATGCCCAGCCTGATAGTGGATTTTTTGATCAAGGATTTGAGCAGATTGATAAAAATATTTTAAAAAATTTATAAGATTATATAAAATACTATATTCTATATATCTTACATTGCATAGATTTAAATTTAAAACTATTTTGAGTTTTTAAAATTTAAATCTATTTTATTAAGGTTTTAAAAGCTAAAAAGTATTAAAAATTTTAGAAATACTCATAATTATAGTCTTTAGCTATTTAGTCAAAGCCCTTTTAGCATAAAATTCCATCTTAAAGCTATTCCTATAAACAGAGATGAAAACGGAAATGTATTTCCAAGCCATCCAAAGTCCAACAATTAATTGTGCGCGCCAGTTCAACCTCAAACAAAAAGTGGCAAAAATATCTTTTTTATCACCACTTCTGGCTGGCGGCGAAGAGATTTGAACTCGCGTAAATGCAAAAAATATCCACAACGCAGCACAGAGAAAGAAAGGCTCTGTGCTTTTTATTTAGCATTTCTTAACTTTACAAAGGTTTAAAGTCGTTTGAGTATTAAAATCCGTTTATTGTAAAATAATTATAGAAAACTGTAAACGGAGGTATGAAATGGAACGGCAGTTAAATCAA
>NZ_JAGCNF010000124.1 GCF_017646085.1 Campylobacter sp.
ATCTATTAACTACTAAGATACATCATTAGCTTCCTAAATTATCTAAATCTATTTTAAACTACCGGATTCTAAAGATGTAGCCTAATAAGCTAAATTGCTCTATTCTTCTAACTAAGCATATAAATGTTGTTCGTCTTGTTTTGCTATCTAAGCTTTTTCTGCTGCAGATACTGCCCAAGCATCAAGACTAGCATTTTTTTCTTCAGCACTTTCAAATTTAGAATCTATAACATTATAAATATGCGGACCAATAGTCGTAATAAGCGCAGAAGCTATACCTGCTACTGTTCCCCAGGGACCACCTATTAATCCAGCCATAGATTTACCAAGCATTAATCCAGAGGCTCCAGCTCCTAGGCCAGCAGTAATTTTATCCATAGTACTAGCATTTTTATCAGCAATTACATTTGCAAGATTAGATCCTGACTATAATGCGGTTAATGCAAAAGTTGCGGTCTAAGCTACTTGTCCAGCTTTTTCCCACATATTATCCATACGCTCTGGGGTTAATACTTTTAATAAACCTCTCTTTTGGCTTGCATCGTATTCTGCTTCCCCTTCCATAGCTCCCTAAGTAGTTAGTCTTGCAATATCTTCTTTAGATAAAATTTTTTTATCGACAAGAGTTTGTTCAAATTTATTCTAAGCTTCTCCAAAAGCAGTTTCATAATTTTTTAAAGCATCTTTTTGAGCTTGTATATCTGTACCAGCCATTGCTTTTTTTAACTAACCTAATGCAGCATCATATGCTTTTAACTCTGGAGTATCTTTTAACTAAGTCTATAATTGAGCTCGATAATTTTTTACCGATTCAAGCATTGTTGAACTTTGTTCTTTACTAATCTCAGTTCCCTATGAAAGTGATTTATTAAAATCTTTTAATGTAGCGGTCATCTTTCCAAAGGATTTGCTTGTTTCTAATGCAGGTTTTTGCATAGATTTAAAAACACCTGATAAAAAAGTTCTGTCTCCAAGGCCAACATAACCATTTTTTCCTACCTATGCTAAAATATTATTATATCTATTTATAGTATCTTTGGATGTAGCTAAATCTCCAAATTGTTTTGACTGTAAGATTTCTCGTTGTGCCTTTGACATCTAAATAGAGTCTTTATATCCATTTAACTAATTATCAGCTTGTGCATTTATTTTAGCAACTTCACCCTCATACCATGCCTATATTTTATTTTGTTCTTCTTGTGGAATAAAAGATTTTCCAGATAGACCAATAATAGTATTACCATTTTTCTCCGCTTGCGAAATAGCTTCATTTTCACGAGCAGTCCTTTCCTTATTTAACTATGTTATTTGTGCCTATCTATACTATGCAAACTAAGTACTATTTGTTAAATCATATTTTTGATTTTGATAAGTTTGAAAAGCACCTTGCTAAGCAGTTTTTCCTTTTTGAACATATTCCTAAAAAAAAAAGAGTATCAAAGGGCTTTTGATTTAGCAATCACTTTGAATAATTTAGGGGACCAAAATCTTTCCTTGCTAGAACTTTGTGCAAAATCTGCTTTGGCAGTAAATCAATTAGATGTGGCAGAATCCTATGTTGGGA
>NZ_JAGCNF010000125.1 GCF_017646085.1 Campylobacter sp.
AGGCAAGATTTAAAGCCGAGGGTACTCCATCAAATTTTATGAAAAATATTGTAGCACTTAGCGCTATAAATTTTAGATTAGCAAAGGCTGTGTATGATTTAAAAAGCAATACTAAATTTGATGTATTTGCTGGTAAGACAAATTTAGATATAAATATAATAAATACTGAGCTTAAAGAGCCAATTTATACTGAGTCTCCAGCAGCTCATACAAATGCGATGCTAGAGAAAGTTAAAGATGAATATGCGCTATATCCATCGCTATTTTTCTTTGGACTTGGAAATGGAAATTTTTATACCAAATTACTACAAAACCAAACCCATGAGAAGATTATAGTATTTGAACCAGAGATTGAGATTATATTTATTGTCTTTAATCTTTGCGATTTTGGCGCTGATATATTTCATGAGAGATTTATCGTGGTTCATCCAGATTATTTTAGAAGTGGTCAAATGGAAGTTTTATGCCATTACCCAGCAGTTGCTGCAAATATTAGAAATTATGATTTTCATATTTATAGTGATTATTATGCTAAAAATTATGGCCAAATAGCGCAAAAAATCAATAAAAAACTTATAGAATCATCATCTAAAATGATTTTAAATATGGGTAATGATGCTCACGATAACTTGCTTGGTATAAAACATGTTGTGGCAAATATGCCGCATATTTATAGTGGAATTCAGTTAAAAGATATAATTGAATTAAATAAAGGCAAAAATAAGACCGCCATCATAGCCTCTACTGGTCCAAGTCTAAATAAACAAATTGAGCTTTTAAGAAAGGTCGCTCCACACGCATTAATTTTAATTCCAGATGCTTCATATCATGTGCTTAAGATAAATGGTATTAAGCCTGATTTTGTAACTACAATGGAGAGAGTAGAGAAGACTAGTGAGTTTTTCCAAAGCGAGCCAAGTCAGTTTGATGATAATATAATATTTATAGCAGCATCTCTTACGCATCCACAAACTAGCAAAAATTTACAAAATCGTAATAGGTGCTATGCTCATAGGCCAATTAGATTTGAGTTTATCTTAAAAGATGAGGTTCCATTTATGTGTAAAGGGCCTAGCTCAGCACACTTTGCTCTTGATATGGCGCTTAATCTAAAGTGTGAGAGGATTATATTTATTGGGCAAGACCTAGCTTTTGCTAAAGATGGCTCAAGCCACGCTAAGGGAAATATATTTGAAAACTATATAAAAGAAGATGGCACTATAACAATTAATCCAAATGCTAGACAAAGACCACAAACTGCAATTGCATATGGTGGGGAGGGCGAAGTAAAAAGTACTGATGTTTGGAATTTCTTCCGTGGGTATTTTGAATCTATGATGGAACCAGCTCATTATGATTATGCATTTAAAGTCTATAACGCTACTGAAGGTGGGGCTAGAATTCATGGAATGATAGAAAAGCCATTTAGTGAATTAGTAGATGAAATATTAGCCGAAAATAGTATTAAAACAGTAATTAAGCCTGAGCCAATTAACCCTGAAGAATCAAAAATAAAAATAGAACATCAAAAGGCATTAGTAGAAAATCTGATCAAATATGGTCTAGAAAAGCAAAAGCTTTGTGAAGAGTTATTTAAAAAGATTAGCAAAGCTGTAGAAAATGCTAATCGTGATATCTCTCGTGGCAAAGAGCCTCATTATCCTAAATTTTATGAATTAAAAGAGAGAATTGATAGATTTAAACATAATTTTAAAAGTGATGAGATTTTTGATACTGTTTATTACCATGTAGCAAATAACTTTTGTATTCATCAAGAGATGGAATTTGGCGAATTAATGGTAAAACCTGAACGCACCAAAAATGATAAAGATAAAAAGATATTTGAGTATGTAAGGCAGCATGGATACTATTTCTTTAGTCTTGCTGGAATGATTGAAGCTGCTAGAGATACAATGAAAGAGTCACTGCAAAGCTGGGATAAAGAGAATAAATCCTAGCTTAGTAAAGCTAGTCTAGTAGCTAAATTTTAGCCTTGCAAATGTGATTTAAAAAGCACTCATTACACTTTGGTTTGAGTGCTTTGCATGTGTAGCGTCCATGTAGTACCATTGCTTGATGCAAGGTATTTAGCTCAGTTTTAAAAGCTTTAACCAAATCTATCTCAGTAGCTTCTGGCGTTTTAGCTTTGCTAAGCCCAAGTCTATGCGAGACACGAAAAACATGGGTATCAACTGCCATTAAATTTGCATTTTGATACTCAATAAGTACTACATGAGCTGTCTTTTGTCCTACGCCAGCAAGTTTTACTAAGCTTTTTTCATCTAATGGAATCTCTCCACCAAATTCGCTAATAACTGAATTTGCCATTTTGATTAAATTTGTAGCTTTATTGTTAAAAAAGCTACAGCTATTTATTAGCAGTTTTAGACTTGATAAATTTGCTTTAGCAAGTGAATGTACGTCTGGATAAGCCTCAAATAGTGCTGGTGTGATTAAATTTACTCTTTTATCCGTGCACTGGGCTGAGAGCATTACAGCTACTAAAAGCTCATATAGATTTTTAAAATTTAACTCAGTCTTTGCTCCACTAAAATGCTCTAAAAATAGTGCTTTTAT
>NZ_JAGCNF010000126.1 GCF_017646085.1 Campylobacter sp.
AAGATCAAAGTAATATTAATTTTAAATATGTAACCAATTTAAAAGAGCTAAAAGAGATTATAAAATCTAGTCAAAAGCCAATTTTGATAGATTTTTGGGCGAGTTGGTGTGTTAATTGTAAAGAGCTTGAAAGAGATGTTTTAACCCAAAGCGATGTAGCTAAGAAGCTTAATGAGTTTATACTAATAAAGATTGATTTAAGCCAATCAAGCCCAGAAAATGAGGAGCTAATGAGAGAGTATCAAATTTATGGACCTCCAGTTTTATTAATATATAATAATGGTGAGCTAAAATCTCAAATTACTGGATTAATTAGTCCTAATGAGTTGCTACAAAGGCTAAATCAAATTTAAGGCAAATTAAATGATAAAGGTGTTAGTAGTTATGTTTTTTGCAACTTCGATGGCGATGGCTAAATATATTTCTGTAGATATTGATAAGAGTGTAATGAGTGATAATAGTATACAGATTATCGATATTAGAACTCCAAATGAGTGGAAGCAGGGAGTTTTAAAGGGTGCTATTTTAGTAAATTTAACTGATAACAATGGTGAATTTAATGAGAAATTTCTAGAAAATATCAAGGAGAAAATCGATCCAAATAAGAAAATTGCTATAATTTGCCGAAGTGGAGTACGTAGTCTAAGAGCCTCTGAATTGTTAGTTCAAAATGGTTATAAAGATGTGATAAATCTCTCTGGTGGTATGATACTAGCATCACAAATAGGGTTAGATATAGTAAAACCATGAATGATAAAGTAAAGCGAGTTAAATACCTACGAGGGCTTGAAAAATTTGCTAAATTAGTTATAAGAAATCTAAAGCGTGATGATTATGATAGTATTAAATTTCGCACGTTAGTAGAGAAAAATGCAGAAATTTTAGCTAAAATAGAGCCAGTTTATCTTGATCAACCATATGCAAAATCACTTTGTGAGTTTGTAAATTTAGTCATTACCATAGATGATAAGGCAATGCTTTTAAAGGCTGCTAATTCTCTTGAAAAGCTCAAAAATTCAAAAAGCTATAAAAAAGATAAGCATAAAGGTCAGATTTATGAGTAAAGTTATAATTTTTGATATGGACGGCACGCTAATTGATAGCACAAAAGCTATTTGTGAGACTATTAATTATATGCGAAAAGGGTTAAATTTAACTCCTCTTAGTTATAGTTATATTATTGAAGTTATTAACAATCCGGCAAAAAACTATATGATAGAGTTTTATGGTGTTGATAGAATCAGTAACAATATGATGAAAATTTTTGAAGATGAGTATCAAAAAAATTACTTTTTACATGCTAAAGTATATGATGAGGCGATGGCGGTTATGAAGTATTGCGAGGATAAAAATTATGCTATGGCAGTAGCGTCTAATGCACCTAATTCTAGTCTAGAGATAATCTTAAAAAATGCTAAAATTCTAGATAAATTTAAGATGATTATAGGTGCTAGTAGTAAAGTTCCATGCAAGCCAGCCCCTAATATGTTAAATTTAATTATGGATAGCCTTGGTAAACAAGCCATTTTTATTGGTGATAGCTATAAGGATTCTATGGCGGCTAAAAACGCAAATATAAAATATATAAATGTAACTTGGGGTAGAGATATCCAAATTTTAGATGAGATAAATTGTAAAAACGCTAACGAAGTTATAAAAAACATAGGCTAACTGTGTAAATTTGATACATTTAGAAATTTTATTTAACTAAAAATCATATTTTTAAACTTTATGATTAAAATTTAATGCTATAATCAAAGAATTTTAATTAAAGGTGAAAATATGAAGAAGCTAAATGGCTCGCAAATGATAAGCGAAGCGCTAAAACATGAAGGTGTTAGCGTTGTCTTTGGCTATCCTGGTGGCGCAGCACTAAATATATATGATGAAACTTATAAACAAGAGTATTTTACACATATCCTAACACGTCACGAGCAGGCTGCCTTACATGCGGCTGATGGTTATGCTAGAGTTAGTGGCGAGGTCGGTGTAGCATTTGTTACTAGTGGACCAGGTTTTACAAATGCGATTACAGGACTAGCTACGGCTTATGCTGATTCTATTCCACTAGTACTTATTAGCGGACAAGTAGGACTACCGCTTATTGGTACAGATGCATTTCAAGAGATTGATGCAGTAGGCATTTCAAGACCATGCGTAAAGCATAATTTTTTAGTCAAAAGTATTGAAGAGTTACCACTAATTTTAAAACAGGCATTCTATATAGCTAGAAGTGGTCGCCCAGGTCCGGTGCATGTAGATATTCCAAAGGATGTTACGGCTGCAGTTGGGGATTTTATATATCCTAGTGAGATTAAAATGCAGACATATAAGCCAAATATAAAAGGTCACCCTAATCAAATCAAAAAAGCTTGCGAAGCTATTTTATCATCTAAAAAACCAATAGCATATATTGGTGGTGGTGCAGTAAGTAGTGGCGCTAGTGATGAGATTAGAAAATTTATCCAAACCACTCAAATTCCAGCAGTAGAAACCCTGATGGCGCTTGGAGTATTAACTTCAGTTAATCCATTAAACTTAGCAATGGTTGGAATGCATGGAAGCTATGCAGCCAATATGGCATTGAGCGAGGCTGATCTTATTATCTGTCTTGGAGCTAGATTTGATGATAGAGTAACTGGTAAACTTAGTGAATTTGCCAAAAATGCCAAAATTATACATATTGATATCGACCCAAGTAGCATTGGCAAGATTGTAAGCGTGGATTATCCAATAGTTGGCGATCTTAAAAATGTAATGATTGAGATAAATGATAGATTAGAGATTAGTGGAGATCCGTTTGCAAATTGGCGAGAACAGATTGAAATTTATAAAAAACTTCATCCGCTTAGCTATAAAGATAGCGATGAAGTACTAAAACCACAATGGGTAATTGAAAAAATGGGGCAAATGCTACCTAAAGAGAGCATAATCGCTACTGATGTAGGTCAGCATCAGATGTGGGTAGCGCAGTTTTTCCCATTTAATCGCCCTAGGCAGTTGCTTACAAGTGGCGGGCTAGGCACTATGGGCTATGGCTTACCAGCTGCAATGGGAGCAGCATGGGCTAGTGATGCGCCAGTTATTGCAGTTAGTGGCGATGGTGGATTTTTGATGAATATTCAAGAGTTAATGACACTAGTAGCAAATAAAAAACGTGTGATAAATATTATCTTAAATAATAATTTCTTAGGTATGGTTCGTCAGTGGCAGACTTTCTTTTATGATGAGAGATATTCTAATACAGATCTTAGCATTCAGCCAGATTTTGTCAAAATTTGTGAAGGTTTTGGCGGTAAGGGTTTTGTAGCTACTACAAAGGCTGAATTTGAGTCTGCTTTAGCTGCTGCTTTAGAGTGTGAAAGCGTAAGCGCAATTGAGGTTAAGATAGATAGATTTGAAAATGTCTTGCCTATGGTTCCAGCTGGTGCTGCGATTTATAATATGATATTGGAGTAGGAATGAGAAGAGTTATTTCAGCAATTGTATTAAATGAACATGGAGTTTTAAGCCGTATAGTTGGACTATTTTCTGGGCGTGGGTACAATATCGACTCTTTAACAGTAGCACCGATACCAGAGAGCGAATTCTCTCGTGTGACAATTACTACTAGTGGTGATGCTAGAGTATTTGAACAGATTGTAAAGCAGCTTCATAAGCTAATACCTACCTATAAAGTTATCGATGATAGTGGTGAGTATGTAGAAAAAGAGATGGCATTGATTAAAATTTCACTTAGTGAAGACTTTAGCGGATTAGATGCGATATTAAAATCATATAATGCTATAGTCGCTAATGCTAATGAGCAGTATATAATTATAATGGGTTGTGATAACTCTACTAGAATCGACTGTTTTATTAAGGTGATGAAAAAATACAACCCAATTCAAATAGTCCGTAGCGGCTCAGTAATGATGGAAGTGTAATGAAATTAAGTCAAATTTACTCTATTTTGGGATTGGAATTTAGTGGCGATGATATGGAGATAGTATCGCTTAGCTCACTAGCTTTAGCTAAAAGAGCGCAAATGAGTTACTGTGATTCATCTAAAAATACAAAATATTTACCAGATTGTCAAGCCGGTGCTATCCTTGTAACAAAAGAGATGGTTGAGATGGTAAATGGAAGAGCAGTCGTAGTAGATAATCCGCATCTTGCTTTTGCGATTTTATCTAAGCATTTTGCTAAGGCGCTAATTAGAGATTTTAAACCATCAAATATTGATGAGAGCGTAACTATAATGCCAAATGTTTATATAGGAAATGGTGTAAGCATCGGTAAAAACTGCCTAATAATGCCAGGAGCTTACATTGGCGATGATGTTAAAATTGGCAATGATTGTATAATCCATCCAAATGTAACAATCTATGCTGATAGTATAATTGGCAATGAATGCATTATAAATGCAAATTCAGTTATCGGTAGCGATGGATTTGGCTATGCTCATACAAAGACTGGCGAACATATTAAAATTTATCATAATGGCTGGGTTATCTTAGAAGATTGCGTAGAGATTGGTGCTTGTACTACAATAGATAGGGGGGTTTTTGAGCCAACAATAGTTCGCAAATACTCCAAAATTGATAATCTAGTACAAGTGGGTCATAATTGTGAAATTGGCTATGGTAGCATTCTAGTATCTCAAGTTGGTTTAGCAGGTAGTACTAAGCTTGGTCGTAATGTAATAATGGGTGGACAAAGCGGTACTGCTGGACATCTAAGTATAGGTGATTTTGCTAAAATAGCTGGGCGTGGCGGTGTATCAAAAAATCTAGAAGGCGGCAAAGAGTATGGCGGATATCCTATTATGGAACTTAAAGAGTGGTTTAAAACACAGGCTAGATTCTTGCGTGAATTTGGTAGCAAAAAAATAGCAAAAAGGTAAAATATGGAAAATAAGGATCAATTTATAAATCGTGAATTATCTTGGCTTAGGTTTAATTCTAGAGTTTTAGCACAATGTAGCAAGGATCTTCCACTACTTGAAAAACTTAAATTTATAGCGATTTACTGTACAAATTTAGATGAATTTTATATGATTAGAATCGCAGGACTTAAGCAGCTATTTGCTGCTGGTATCGTAGTAAGCGGTAGCGATGAGATGACTCCGCTAGATCAGTTAAGAGAGATTAGAAAATACCTAAAAGATGAACAAGAGGTACTAGAAAATTACTATAAAGACACAGTTAGCAAGCTTGCAGGACATGGATTATTTATCCAAAATTATGAAGAGTTAAGCGACGAAGTAAAATCTAGAGCAGATGAATATTTTTTCTCAAACATTCTACCTGTTATTGTGCCAATTGCGGTTGATCCTACGCACCCATTCCCGCATCTTAATAACCTTAGCTTTGCTTTGGCAGTTAAGCTTTGCGATGATGCTCACCCTGAGATTATTAAGTTTGGTATGATTAGAATTAGTAGAGTCTTGCCTAGATTTTATTATGCTGGTGATGGAATTTATGTACCAATTGAGAGTATAGTTCATAGGCATGCAGCTGAAATTTTCCCAGGATATAGACTGCTTAGTAGTTGTGCATTTAGAGTAACAAGAAATGCTGATATGGTAATTGAAGAAGAAGAAGCCGATGATTTTATGATGATTTTAGAGCAGGGGCTTAAGCTTCGTAGAAAAGGGGCATTTGTTAGACTTCAAATAGATTCTGGATGTGATCCTGAGATTTTAGATTTTCTAAATTTACATATGAAAATCTTTTATAAAGATATCTATGAATATAA
>NZ_JAGCNF010000018.1 GCF_017646085.1 Campylobacter sp.
CTGATCTAGGTTCAGTACAAAACCAACTAGTAGCTACTATAAATAATATTACAGTTACTCAAGTAAATGTAAAATCAGCTGAATCTCAAATAAGAGATGTAGACTTTGCTAGTGAGAGTGCAAACTTCTCTAAATTTAACATACTAGCCCAATCTGGAAGCTACGCTATGAGCCAAGCCAACTCAGTACAACAAAATATATTAAGACTACTGCAGTAATTAAATTTAAATCTTTAATAGCTTAAATTACCAAGAGACTAGAAATCTAATCTCTTGGTTTAAATTTACTCGCAATGCTTAGCCATTGCGAGGTTTATACAATATATCAATCTTTTAAAATATTCATTTAAAATCTAAGTCATAAAAAGAATAGTTAAAGACTATTACTTTTAATAGATAAAGTAGTAATCCTGTGATAAATTATTGTTTTGAAGTATAAATACTCTGCTTTTAATAACAGAGTGAGGCGCTGATTACGCCTCTAAAATTGCTCCGTTGCTAGCGTTGGTTACTAGTTTTTGGTATTGTCTTAGCCATCTGCTATCTACTACCTTGCCAGCGTATTGCCATTTGGCTTTTCTTGCAGCTATCTCTTCATCGCTTAATCTTACATTTATACTATAGTTATCTACATCGATATCGATTATATCTCCATCTTCTAGTAGTCCTATCATACCGCCTTCAGCAGCCTCAGGGCTTACATGGCCGATACTTAGACCTCTAGTTGCACCGCTAAAGCGTCCATCAGTGATAAGTGCTACATCAGCGCCAAGTCCACGACCCATTATAAGGCTAGTTGGGCTTAGCATCTCTTGCATTCCTGGGCCGCCTTTAGGTCCTTCATAGCGTAGTACTACTACATCACCTTTGCCCACTTTACCACTGCTTATACCTTCTATGGCTTCATCTTGAGAGTTAAAGCATACTGCCTTACCGCTAAATTGTCTTGAGCCTACTATTCCAGCAGTTTTTATAACGCAGCCTTGCTCAGCTAAATTGCCAAATAAAATTGCTAAACCACCAACTTTTGAGTAAGCATTATCTACGGTTCTAATTACTTGAGTATCTTTTATATCTGCGTCTTTAATTCTTTCTAGGATGGTTTGACCCTCTATATTTAGGCTATCTAAATTTAGCAAGCTACTATCAAATTTAGCAATTTCATTAATAACTGCACTCAACCCACCAGCTCTACCGATATCTTCCATATGAACGGTTTGAAGACTAGGGGCGATTTTAGCAATATGCGGCACGCTACGGCTAATATCATTAAGCTTAGCTATATCTAGTGGAGCGCCGGCTTCACGGCTAATTGCTAGCATATGAAGAATAGTATTTGAACTACCGCCCATAGCCATATCTACTACCATTGCATTGTGAATGGATTTAGCGTTAATGATATTTCGAATTTTATAGCGTTCATCTAGGGCGATTTGACATATTCTACGAGCTGCGGCTCTTATTAGCTCTTCACGCTCTTTGGTTAGGGCTAAAATTGTGCCATTACCCTCAAGTGCTATACCCATTGCTTCACATAGAGTATTCATAGAATTTGCAGTAAACATTCCACTACAGCTACCGCCACTTGGACATGCGTTACACTCTATATGTTTTAACTCTTTTTCATCTATTTGATTTGTTTCAAATGCACCAACTGCTTCAAAGGCTGAGTTAAGATCTAGAGCCTCTCCATGAAGTCCTACACCAGCAGCCATTGGTCCGCCGCTTACAAATATAGTAGGCACATTAACTCTTAAAGCTCCCATTAGCATACCTGGGACGATTTTATCGCAGTTTGGCATACATACTAAAGCGTCTAAGCAGTGTGCATTCATCACAGTTTCAACTGAATTTGCTATGATTTCACGACTAGGAAGAGAATAAAGCATTCCACCATGTCCCATAGCAATTCCATCATCTACGCCAATACAGTTAAATTCAAACGGAACACAGCCGTTTTTACGAATTTCATCTTTTAAAATTTTAGAGTATTTATCAAGAAAAAAATGCCCTGGAATAATCTCTATAAAACTATTTGCTATCCCAATAAATGGCTTATCAAAATCCTCATCCCTAAGTCCTGTGGCTCTTAGTAGTGATCTGTGTGGCGTGCGTGTGTAGCCTTTTTTTATATTATCACTTTTCATTACATCTCCTTAATCTATATTATTTTTTGGTTTGCAAAGTAAAAATAGATATATATATCCAACTACTCCAGCTGTAAAACTAGCTAGTAATATTGCAAGCTTATCAGCGTGATAAAATACTGGGCTGTCATGATAAGCTAGTGCGCCAACAAATAAACTCATAGTAAAGCCAATACCGGTTAGAATACATACTCCATAGAATTGTAGCCAATTTGAACCTTCTGGAAGCTTAGCAAATCCAAGCTTGATAAAGATAAAGCTAAATAAAAATACGCCAAATTGCTTACCAAAAAATAGACCAAAGAAAATTCCCATACCTACTGAATTTATTAGCTGTTTAGGATCGACTCCGGCTAATCCTACCCCGGCATTTACAAATGCAAATACTGGCAAGATAAAATAGCTTGTAACGCCGTGAAGATCTTTTTCAAGCTCTTCTAGCATATTTTTACCCTCTTTATCAACCATCGGGATAAAAAATGCTGCTACAACTCCAGCGATGGTAGCATGAACGCCGCTTTTTAGTACGCTAAACCATAATATCATAGTTAGCACTAAAAAGACCGATTTTTTGCTAATTTTTAGGCGATTTAGAATAAATAGCACGATCAAACACGCAATTGCTACGCCAAAAGATAGAGGCGATAGCTCAGAAGTATAAAATAGCGCAATAATTACAATTGCACAAAGGTCATCAATAATAGCTAATGTTAGCAAGAAAATCTTAAGCGAGCTAGGCACTCTTTTGCCAAGTAGCATAAGCACGCCAAGAGCAAAAGCAATATCGGTTGCTGTTGGAATCGCCCAGCCTCTTATAGCAAAGTCATCGCTATGATTAAAACCCCAAAAAATCAGTGCCGGACAGATAACCCCGCCAAGTGCGCCAATGATTGGAAGTGCGATTTGGCTAGGATTTGATAGTTCGCCATCTACAATTTCACGTTTAAGCTCAAGCCCAACAACAAAGAAAAATATTGCCATAAGCCCATCATTGACCCATAAAATTAGCGGTTTAGCTAGAGTAAATTCTCTAAAACCAACACTAAATTCAGATCTTAAAATCTCTTGATAAAAGTGACTTAAAAAGCCATTTTGAAAAATCAGAGCTAAAATCGTAGCAATAATTAGCAAAACGCCACTAAAACTCTCATGTTTGACGAAGTTTTTGATAAAATTTAGACTCATTTTTACTCCTATCTTATGATCTCTTTTATTAGTAGTTGAGGGGTGATTAGCCCACGAAATGAATTTTTAGCAATTGTTACTAAGATATCGATGCTTTCACCACTTTTTGGTAAGTAGTCAAAGTTAAAAAATATCGCTTCTAGTGTTTTGCTATCTTTTTGTAAAATAATTTTTAGGTGAGATTCCTCCTTGCCAATTTTCTTAGCTGATTTTACCATTGCGCCTTTTAGCTCAAAAAGAGGGCGTGGATTTTTCTGTCCATACGGCTCAAAAAATTCCAAAATCTCTATTAACTCATAATCAATCGCTTCAGGGTTAATCTGTCCTAAAATCTCATCATTTGTGCTAAAATCATATAGTTCTTGCAAAAAGCAAGATTGATTTATTGCAGTTTTAAATTTGTTTAAATTAGCACTTTCTATCACTATTCCAGCAGCGCCTTTATGTCCACCATATCCACATAGCAAAGACTCTTGAGAGGCAATTAGCGAAAGAATATCAAATTTACCAACACTCCTAGCACTGCCTTTGGCTCTTTCTCCATCGATACTAAAGACAATTGCTGGCTTTTTATATTTTTTAGCCAAGCGACTTGCGACAATTCCGATAACTCCCTCGTGCCACTCATTACCCCATGTAACTATAATATCTTCATTTTCATCTATATCGTTTTGGCTAGATTCAAAAAGCGCTTTTTCTTGAGCTTTGCGTGAGGCATTGAATTCGCAAATTTTATCTAGATATCCATTGGCTTCTTTTAAATTTCTAGAGCGTAAAAACTCATATGATATGGTTGCATCATCTATTCTGCCTGCTGAGTTTATTAACGGAGCGATTAAAAAGCTAATATCATCAAATTCAAATTTTTCCTTATTATAGTAATTTTTTATCGCCTCAAAACAGGCTCTTTTGCTAGAGTTTATCCGTGCTAAACCTAAACGGACTAAAATCCTATTTAAATCTCTTAACTCCATCATATCTGCTATTATAGCTAGAGTTAAAAGATCAAGAAATTTAGCCATATCATAATTTCTTAGTTCGCATACCTCTTTTAGTGCGCCAATTAAATACCAAGCTACTTGAGCGCCGCAAATTTCGATATTTGGAAATGGGCAGTTAGCTTGCTTTGGATTGATTATAGCGTAAGCTTGTGGCAAAATAGGCGGTGGCATATGGTGATCTGTGATTATTAGATCGATTCCTTTTTGCTTGCAAATAAGTGCAGCTTCATTAGCGCTAATTCCATTATCTACAGTTATTATCAAGGTAGCGTGGTCTAACTCTTTTACGATATCTTCATTTAGGCCATATCCATCTTTAAATCTATTTGGAATTTTGATAATAAAATTAGCCGACATATCAGTTAAAAACTCAGCCATTATAGCTGTGCTTACGATTCCATCTACATAATAATCGCCTACGACTGCTATTAGCTCATCGTTTTGGATGGCTTCTTTGATTCTTTTGGCCGCCTTGAAAGTATCTTTTAACTCACAAGGCAGTGGAATTTCGGAGAGTTTAGTATGGATATCGTTACTAAAACGACTACTTAATAGCTCTTTGATTGCCTCTTTATCTAGCATTTTTATATTCTATTCCAGCTTTTATAAATCCTAGTATTGCAGGGTTTGGCTTGGTTAGTCTAGATGTAAATTCTGGATGAAACTGAACGCCTAAGAAAAATGGATGATCTTTGATCTCTACAGCTTCTATAAGTCCATCACTCTCACCGCTTACTATTAGGCCGGCTTTTTCAAATTCGGCTCTATATTTTGGATTTGCCTCATATCTGTGGCGGTGACGCTCTTTGATTTTAGTTGTATTATTATATACTTTTGCTAGTAATGAGCCTTTTAATACATTACACTCATATCCGCCAAGCCTCATTGTTCCACCAAGTGGGCTTGTGTGAGTTCTTAGCTGCTTATTTCCATTTGCATCGATAAAGCTGTCTATTAGATATATAATAGGATTTTTGCAATTTTCATCAAATTCGATCGAGTTTGCATCTTCTAGTTTTAGTACATTTTTAGCAAATTCTATCATGCTTAGTTGCATACCAAGACAAATACCTAGATATGGAATTTTATTCTCTCTTGCAAATTTGATCGCTTCTATCTTGCCACTTACACCACGAGAGCCAAACCCGCCAGCTACTAGTATAGCATCAGACTCCTTTAGCGTATCAGATACATTATTAGAATCTATTTTTTCACTATCGCACCATTTTATATTCACTCTAGTATCTAGATTTGCTCCAGCGTGAATAATGCTCTCAGTTAAGCTTTTATAGCTCTCTTTTAAATCTATATATTTGCCTACAAATGCAAGGTTAACCTCTGTGCTTGGAGCTATTACTCTTTTTACTAGATTATCCCAGTTTTGCATATTTGGCTTAGGATTTTTAAGATTTAGATTTTGAGTTATTGGTTCAAGGATATTTTGGTTTAAAAAGCTTAATGGTACTTGGTAAATACTTTGCATATCTGGGCTTTCTATTACCGCATTTCTTTCTATACCACAACTTGCTGCTATTTTGTCTTTTAGCTCTCTATTTAGAGGCATTTCAGTTCGGCAGATTATCATATCTGGGCTTATACCTATGCGTCTTAATTCACCTACGCTGTGCTGGGTTGGCTTGGTTTTTAGCTCGCCTGCTACCTTGATATATGGTACTAATGTCAAGTGGATAAACATCCCATTTGATTTGCCTACTTCACTTCTAAGCGCTCTAATAGCCTCTAAAAATGGAAGACCCTCGATATCGCCTACAGTTCCGCCTATTTCTACTATTAATATATCATTACCCTCGCCAGCTTTTTTAATACGATCTACTATATCGCCTACGATATGCGGGATAACCTGAATTGTCTTGCCCAGATAGTCACCACGACGCTCACGCTCGATTACTGAGCTATATACTTTACCGGTTGTAAAGTTATTATCTTGCGATAGATCCTCGTCTAAAAATCTCTCATAATGCCCTAAGTCTAGATCTGTCTCTGCGCCATCATCAGTAACAAACACCTCGCCATGCTCAAGCGGGCTCATAGTACCAGGATCTACATTTATATATGGATCTGCTTTTAGCATACTTACTTTATAGCCTACATTTTTAAGCAATGTAGCAATACTAGCTGCTGCAATACCCTTGCCTAAACTGCTTAAAACTCCACCTGTAACAAATATATATTTCGTCTCTTTACTCATAACTATTCCTTGATTAATTGGGCGATTATATCAAAATTATTTTTACTATCTGATTAAAAATTATAAACTAAATTTAATTTTTGCCAATTTTTAAAGCGTTTTATAATATAAATTTTTATATAATATAAGATTAATTAATATTATTAAGCAAGGATAAAGGATATGAAAAAGAGAGCGCCTATTTTATTATCGTTAGTTTTGCCAGTTTATCTGTTTGGGGTGAGTGATTTTGAATTGATCAATCATATTGATAAAAAGATGACTGGAGATGGTGTATATGTAGGCGTGATTGATAGTGCGATAAATAAAGATCATCCAAGTCTACAAGGACAAATTCAAGAGCAAATTTATTCTGAATATAGAGGCGCTCAATATACTCCAGATTTTTCTGTTGATACTCACGGTAGCCATATAGCAGGAATTATATTAGCCAAATCAAGTGATGGAATAAGCGGTATTGCAATAAATGCAAAGGCTTATGGGGTTCAGATTACTGGTCATAATACTTATGGTGAGAGTAGTCCTGAATTTAAATATCCAAATGTATATGATTATTTTAAAGATAAAAATATTGCTGCAATTAATAATAGTTGGAATACGACAGTTTATCCATTATCAGGCTTAAACTCTTTAACTAGTACATCAGATAGATTTCTAGATGATCCTTATACGGCGAGTACTTATTTGGAATTAATTCAGCGAAATCAAGTAGCCAAAGAATTAATTCAATTGGCTAAAGAAAAAAATATTTTAAGTGTTTTTGCTGCTGGAAATGAAGGAATTTTAAGTCCTGGAATGATGGCTCTAGCGCCATATTATGATGAAAAAGTTAGATCTATGTTAGTTATTGGGGCTTTAGATAGTGAGTATATCACTAAAAATAGTGATGGTAAATTTGAAATTAGCCTACTTGGGGCGACTTTGTATTCAAACGGCTTAAAAGGTGCGTATAACTTTGGTTTGGTTGCGCCTGGTACAGATATTACAAATGTAAATGCTGCTTATAATACCGTTGATCCGCTTGGCAAAGTTGATAAAAATAAATATAGAACATCAAGTGGAACATCTCAAGCTACTCCGATGGTAACTGCAGCGGCTGCTTTGGTGGCTCAAAAATTTCCATTTATGAACGGCAAACAGATTGCTGATGTTTTGCTTTCTACAGCAAATAGAGATTATGTAGCCCCGCAAATAGTAGTGAAAGAAACAAATACTGGCGGTGTATATAAAAAGAAATATACTATTTTTTATATTGATAGAGATATCCCAACTAAGCCAGATGGAAGTATTGATTATGATCAAGTTGATGCTGATTTGATGGCTTTGGATTACTGGGATTTTTACGATGATGTATTATTAAGTACTATACCAACAATTGGCAGTGATTATGCTGGAGTTCAAAAAATCACAAAAAAAGAGCTATTTGGTCAGGGGATTTTAGATATCGATAAGGCTTTAAATGGTATCGGGATTTTGGACGCAAATAGATTGAGCGATAGCGATGTTAAAAATATAGAAGGCGAACAAACTGCAGTTTATTACTCTTTAAATTTAGGTACTCATAATGCTGAATTTAGTAACGATATAAGCCAAAGAAAATGGGAGGCTGATACTCACAATCCTTTGGCTTATAATTTACCTACGCAACTAGATGGCTTAAATGTTGGTTTATTTAAAACTGGTAGCGGGATTTTAACCTTAAGCGGAACAAACACCTACGAGGGCGCTACGGTTATTGATGGGGGTGAATTAAATTTAAAAAGAGTTAGTGACAAAGGTGGTGAAATCGCTGGTAATGTCTATGTAAATAATGGCTCAACTCTAAGTGGTAATGGTATAATCAAAAAAGATTTAACCAACAATAATTCAACCGTCCGCCCAGGCAATGCTGACCTAACAGATCTAACAGTTGATGGCACTTATACTCAAAAAGGCACAAATTCAAAACTTATCCTAGATTTTGGCAATGATAAAAACTCAAAACTAGTTGCCGAAAATTACAGCATAGTAGATGGTAAATTAGAATATAATCCATTAGAACAATATTTTACTATTGATAAAGAGGTAAAAATTGAGTTAGGTAAACTAACTGATCATATAAGTAAATTTGATGAAGTATTAGTTGCTAGTAATAACAGTATTAAATTTAATGTAAAATTAGACACCGATAAAACTACAATCAACAAAGATCCAAATAAAACGCCAATCCAGCCAAACACCGGCGAGCAAGATAACGGCACTAATCCACCAGCTCCAACCATAGGAGAGGCTAGCATAGGTAGCGGAACTACTAGCGGTGGTAGCTTGGGTGATGGATCAGATATCAGTAATGGAGGCGCAAGTAGCGGAGACAATAGTAACCCAAATGGTGGAGATAATGGAAATTTAGCAGGAAATAGTAGCGGAGGTGCTAGTCAAGGTGGCAATAGTGGCGCTAATTTAAATGGTGGCAATGGTGCTGGAGCTGACCTAGGTAGCAATCAAGACAGCCAAGGCGGTTCAAATTTAACCCCTAATAATACTGGCGCAAATAACGGACAAAGCGGCCAAAACGGCGCTGAAAGCTTAAATAGCCCGGCCACAGGAAGCACAAATCCAAATCCTAGTAGCGGAGGTTCAAGCGGTTTAAGCTCAAGTACTAACTCACAAACTAACCCAAGCACTAGCAACACTCAAAATACCCCAAGCTCTAGTACTCAAAACTCACAAACTAGCGGAAATGTTCAAGGTAATACAGGGGGCAATCAGCCAACCCAGCCAAACCAAGATAATACTCAAGGCTCAAATCCTAGCAACACACCAGCTACAAACCAAAACAATAGCGGCTCAAATGTAGATACAAATTCACAAACACCAAGCCAAAATGGCAACACTCAAGGCAACAAAAAACCAAACAACAACAGCACTATAATCGTAACCCCAGTTGTACGATCAGGTGCTTATGCTTCAAAC
>NZ_JAGCNF010000127.1 GCF_017646085.1 Campylobacter sp.
AATTTAGTATAGCTATGGGAATTGCTTATTGTTTGAATTTAGGATTTTTATCTATAAGTTATAGAATATATGATATAGACGTATATTTGGCCCAATGCTTAGCCGGTGTGATATATACTGCTAGTGGATTTTTGCTTTGTAGATATTTTGTTTTTTTAAAGTAGATATAATTAATCTGTAAAAAAAATTATAAGGTAAAATATGAGATATAAAAAACTAAATGAGATATCAAAATCTTTTAAAAATGAGCTAAATAGTTTATATAAAGATATGGATAATCCTATTATTTTAAATGGTCTTAAGATTGCAAATTTAACGCCAACTAATACAACAAAATTAGCAATGGTAAGTCGTATTGTGGATCTAAAATTCCAAGGTATAGAAAATGAACTAAAAAGACTAAATCTAAGTAAAGAGCAGATTAAAAATATAAATTTAAATTTATACGATTATGTGAGTGAATTTTATATTGATTTGTTTGATAAAATGCTTAAACAAGTAAATGATGAGAATCTTTTAGACGAGTTTGAGATGGAGCTTTTGTGGAGTGTGCATAGAATAGGAATTGCTATTACTAAAATGCAAAAGATCTGGCAACATCATATAATAGATGAGATAAATGAGGAATTTGAATCTAAGTTTAGCAGTATTGCTCAAGCAATGAAGTTTATTAGCCAAAATGGTCTATATCAAATAGATAGCGATGGTTTAAGATGTGATAGGGTATATGGTGCAGTAATAAAAAGTAATGATAGTTATAAGATGGTGCCATATATGGTAGCGTTTAAAGAAGAGTGCAGTGCTGTAGTAGAGGAGTTTGAAAATTCTATTAAAATACTAAAACCACTCTCTAAAACTACTCAAGATAGTGCTTATATATCTTATTTAGAGGCATTAAAAATAGCTTTTAAAGAGAGTGATAATAACTTAGTAGTAGCAAGATGGCAAGATGCTGAGAGAGTATGGATGCAGACTCGTGGTGCTATTCAGATAGGTCATCCTTTAGAATATTATGAAGATGCATATACTCATGCTGTGGCACTAGAGTGGGATATAAGATTAAGTGAAGATGGTGGTGTAAATGAGCAAGGTTTAAAAGATAGTATTAAAGATAGTTTTAATCAAATTTATTCTAAAACTGGAGTTAAAAATCCAAATATGGCCGCTCTTGTGCATTCAAATATAGATAAAACTCAGCTATATATCAGCACTCCTATGCTTTATTATGGAGCTGAATTTAATGGATTATTCTCTGCTCAAGTGGTGCCAAATGATGAAAAAGTAAGCGGCGAGTGTGGTAAGAAAATTTTTGCTTTTGTGGATTTTGTCTATCAAAGTTCTAAAGCTAAGCCATTTATGAAGCTTGCAAGTGAAATTTTTGATAAGCAGTTTTTAGATTATGGACGTGAGATTTTGTTTAAAAATGAGAAAATTTGGAAGCAAGTTTATGAGATCTCTACAATTGGGCATGAATTTGGCCATATACTATTTATGGATAGTGATAGTGAAAACATTATGAATACCGGTGGTGAGTTTAAATTTATAGAGGAGTATAAGGCTACAACAGGTGGCTTGGTTAATTTCTTTTTACATGAAGTCCAAGAGTTAAAAATGCCTGTATTTGCTGAGCTGATCAAGAGAAGTGTAGGGCTAATAGCGTGGCAAAAAGTAGCTGAGACTAGGGCATACTATTGTGAAGGATTAATACATCTTGATCTATTATTTAAAGCTGGGGTTCTTAGCTTTAATGGTACAAAATTATCAGTAAAATTTGATATTCAAAGCTATGAAGCATTTAAGGTTTTAGTAATGCAAAATTACATTAATCTTGCTACTCATTATGCTAAAAAGCTTAATGCAAGTGAGTTTTTAGCTATATTTGCCAAATTTGATGGTGAGGTGTATCTTCCTACAGATAACATAGTGGCTGAATTTGTAAAGTATTATTATAGTAGATATGAGGCTATTGGTAATGAGATTGATGATAGCAATGAATGGCAAAAGTGGCAAAATTAATGAAAAATTAAACCAAATTTAGCTACAATTTTGCGTTTTGAATTTTAAGTAGGGAATTTATCCGAACTAATTCAAATAATAATTTTTTAAGGAAATATCTATGAAAAAGATTCTTTTTCTTCTTGTAGCTTTAACAGGCTTAGCATTTGGTGCTGATGGCGAACAAATTAAAGCGTTTTCAGTTGTAGCTGCTGGTATCGGTCTTGGTGTAGCTGCTCTTGGTGGTGCTATCGGTATGGGTCACACTGCTTCTGCTACTATTCTTGGTACAGCTAGAAACCCAGGTCTTGGTGGTAAACTTCTTACAACTATGTTTATTGCTCTTGCGATGATCGAAGCACAAGTTATTTATGCGCTTGTTATTGCTCTTATCGCTCTTTATGCTAACCCATTCTTAGTATAATTTCTTGCCCCTTTTTGGGGCTTCTTCTTTAAAATATATCTTTGCGATCATGGTGGAATTGGTAGACAC
>NZ_JAGCNF010000128.1 GCF_017646085.1 Campylobacter sp.
CTATCCTAGTTGTTCTGAGTATGCTCTTTGGCAGCTTAGCCACAGCGGGATAGTCGCCTCTATTTTTGCCATTAGCCTTCGAATTCTGCGAAGCAATCAACTCTTTAGAGGTGGCATAGATTATCCTATTATTAAGCGAAAATTTACGCCCTCTTATCTATTTTTAAAGCAGAGTTATGTAGAGCCAAAATTTTGGCTTATTCGGCATAAAAAAGATAAATTTTATTTAATAAAAGCATTTGACTTATCAAAGGAAAAGAAGTGTTAGATAAACTCTCAACCCAAAAAAGGCTGATAATAGCCACAGTTATATCTGTCTTATTTTTTATAGCTTATGATGCGTTGTTTGCCCCAAAGCCGTTAATTGATGCAAATAAAACAGTAGAACAAAATCAAAGCGCACCAGCTACTAATTTAGCCAACTCTACTACAGATAAAGCAGCTATTGCGCCAAAACAAATTAGTAAAAATATCGCCACAATTGAAGGTGCAACTTATAGCGCTACAATTGATGAGCTTGGAAGAATTAGCAACTTTACATTAAAAGATTCTAAATTTAAAAATGAAAATGGTGAACAAATTTCACTTTTAAAACCTAGCTCGCCACTTCCGCTTGAGATTCGTTTCTCAGACACAGCCATAAATGAAAAAGCCTTTAAGGTTGCTTATACTGTAAGTAGTGATAAAATTGATGCTACTAAGTCCCCAGCCAATATTACTCTTACACAAAATTTAGATTCATTTAGCGTAGTGAAAAATTTAACTTTTTACCCAGATGGATCATATGATATTGATGTTAAGGTAAACTCAAATCACGAGTATTTCATCACAGCAGGATTTCGTCCGATTGTAGCTGTTGATGGGTATACAGTTCATGGGGTATTATTACGCAAAGAAGATGATAGTTTAGAGATTATAGAAGATGGCGATGCTAAGGGAAATGAAATATTTAGAAGTGTTGATCTTTTAGCAAATAGTGATAGATATTATACAACTCTATTTTATGATAATAAAAGATCAATGGAGGTCTTTATCCAAAATGATGCGGACGAGAATACCTTAAGCTTTGCTAGAAATATTGGAAATTTTAGCGCTAAAGGCTACATTGGGCCAAAAGATTATAAAACCTTAAAGGCTATTGAGCCAAGTTTGGTTGATGCTATTGAATATGGTTGGTTTACATTTATTGCTAAACCTGCATTTTTATTACTTGATTGGCTATACTCGTTTATAGGTAACTGGGGTTTTGCTATTGTTGCGCTCACTATTATTATTCGTATAGTTTTATTCCCGTTAACATATAAGGGAATGGTATCAATGAATAAGCTAAAAGAGTTAGCCCCAAGAATGAAAGAGATCCAAACTAAATATAAGGGAGATCCTCAAAAAATCAACGCCCATGTAATGGAGCTATATAGAAAGCATGGAGCAAACCCAATGGGCGGATGTTTGCCAATTTTAATTCAAATTCCAATTTTCTTTGCAATTTATAGGGTTTTATTAAATGCTATTGAGTTAAAAGGAGCTGAATGGATATTATGGATTAATGACCTTGCAGAGCTGGATCCATATTTTATTTTACCTATACTTATGGGTATTACAATGTATATTCAGCAACACATTACTCCAACAAATTTTACCGATCCAATGCAAGAGAAGATTATGAAATTTCTACCGTTGATATTTACATTTTTCTTTATTACATTCCCAGCTGGTTTAACGCTTTATTGGTTCATCAACAATCTGTGTTCTATAGCGCAACAAATGGTAGTAAATAAAATTTTTGAACGCCATAAAGCTAAAGAGATAGCGGAGAAACGTCATGAGCATTAGGATAGAAGCTAAGGATTTAGAGGCTGCTTATATAAAAGCAGCCAGCCAGCTTGGATGCTCTACTATAAATTTAGAAATTACTCCGATTAAGCCATCTAGAAAGGGCTTTTTTGGTTTTTTTCAAAAAGATGGACTTTTTGAAGTTATAGTTAAAAAAGAAGCTGAAAAAAAGGCTAAAAAATCAAAACCAGAGCGCAGTGAAAGAGAGATAAAAGAGCTAAAACATCATACTCCAAAACCATTAAAGGCTGAAACCAGCAATAAAAGTGAAGATAAGTCTGAGCTAAAATCTCAATCAGAACTAAAACTCCAATCTGAGCTAAAAACTGAAAATAGGACCGAAGTAAGATCGGCTAAAGAACAAATAGCCAAAAAACCAGCATTAAATATCGACCACTCTATATTTGATTCATTTCATAAAATAGATGAAAACAAACCTTCTCAAGATGATATTTTATTAGAAATTAGAGCAGGACTTGATAAATTATTTATAGCAAGTTCATTTGATATTGAAGTAAGTGAACTCTCAATTTATGATGCTGATACTATATATATCAAACTTGATGGAGCTGATGCAGCGCTAATGATAGGTAAGGAGGGCTATAGATATAAGGCGATTTCATATTTATTATTTAATTGGATAAATGCTAGATATAATAAGGGAATTCGTCTAGAGATAGCTGAATTTTTAAAAAATCAAGAGAGTAGTATGGCAACATATTTAAGCGGTGTAATCGAAAGAGTAGAGCTAATTGGAAAGGCTCAAACTAAGCCACTTGATGGTGTTCTTGTTAAGATCGCCTTAGAACAGCTTAGAGATAGATTCCCAGATAAATATGTCGGAATTAAAAATAGCGATGAAGGCAAATTTATCGTTATAAATGACTTTCATAAAAAATGAATATAGTAGCACTTGCGACTCCGTATGGAGTGGGAGCAATTTCGATTATTAGACTTAGCGGTAAAGATGCTTTGAGCATTGCTAATAAAATTTGTGGCAGATTAACCCCTAGAGTTGCACATCTAAAAGAGTTAAAAGATAAAGCTGGTAATATCCTAGATGAGGCTATTGTAATATATTTTAAAGCTCCATTTAGTTTTACTGGCGAGGATGTTGTAGAGTTTCAAACTCATGGTGGAGTAGTTGTAGCAAATTTGATCATAGATGAAATCTTAGCTTATGGGGCTAGAGTTGCTGATCCTGGTGAATTTAGTAAGCGTGCATTGCTAAATGGCAAGATAGATCTAGCTAAGGCTGAGAGCATTCAAGGATTGATAAACGCTAGAAGTGAAGGTGCGGCTAAAATTTTAGCTAGAGTTATGAGTGGAGAGCTTGGTTTATTTTGTGATACTTTGCGTGATGAACTAATATCAACTCTAGCTTATACTGAGACTTGCATTGACTATGCTGATGATGATTTGCCAACTGATATAATGGAGCAAATTAAACTAAAACTAAAAGAAGCCTCAGCAAAACTAGATCATATAATCTCAATTTCAAATTCAAAAAAGGGGCTAATTGATGGTTATAAAGTAGCCATTATTGGTTGTCCAAATGTAGGTAAAAGCTCGATTTTAAATTCACTTTTAAATTACGAGCGTGCCATAATTAGCGATACTCCTGGTACTACTCGTGATACTATTGAAGAGCAGATAAAAGTAGGCACTCATTTAGTGCGCATTATCGATACTGCTGGTATTAGACATAGTGATCATGATATAGAAAATATAGGGATAGAGTATTCTAAAAGAGCTGCTAATAGTGCTGATATAATCATATGTGTATTTGATAGCTCAAGAGCTAGTAATAGCGAAGATATAGCTATTTTAGATTTTATTAATTCTTTAAATAAAAAAGTAATTTTTGTATTAAATAAATCTGATTTGGAGTTTAAATTTGATCTTAAGATTGATGGTATTTTAATTAGCGCAAAAGATGAATGTACGGCTTTAAAATCCGCACTTGAGAGTTATTTAAATTCACAAGATACAAATGAGATAATGCTAAGCTCAAATCGTCAAATAAAAGCATGCCAGGATGCCAAAAATGCAATTGATAGAGCAGCTGAGCTTTTAGATGAATCAGTGTTGGAGCTATTTGCGTATGAGATAAATAGAGCTATAAAAGAGATAGGAAGTATTACAAAACCACTTCAAAATTCGGAAATTTTAGATAAAATGTTTAGTAGTTTTTGTCTAGGAAAATAAATTTAAAAGGGGAATATATGGATAAAGAAACAATACAAGCGCATAAAATTAGCGATGATGAGTATAAGAAGATATTAGAGATTTTGGGTCGTGAGCCAAATTTACTTGAGCTTGGCGTATTTTCTGCGATGTGGAGTGAGCATTGCAGCTATAAATCATCTAAAAAATATTTAAATGGGTTTCCTACTAAGGCACCGTGGGTGCTTCAAGGTCCAGGCGAAAATGCTGGTGTAATTGATTGTGGCGATGGTATGGCTGCTGTATTTAAGATGGAAAGTCATAATCATCCAAGCTTTATTGAGCCATTTGCTGGCGCTGCTACAGGTGTTGGTGGTATTTTTAGAGATATTTTTACAATGGGCGCTAGAGTTGAGGCTAGTATGAACTCTTTAAGATTTGGACAGGTTCGTGGAGATGAGAAGACTAATCGCCATCAGCGTTACTTAGTAAAAGGTGTAGTATCTGGTATTAGCCATTATGGCAATTGTATGGGGGTACCAACTGTAGGCGGTGAAACTACATTTGATGAGAGTTTTAATGGTAATATTTTAGTTAATGCTTTTGGTCTTGGAATTTGCAAAAGTGATGAGATATTTTATGCAAAAGCCGAAGGTGTAGGAAATCCAGTAATGTATGTTGGATCAAAGACTGGTAGAGATGGCTTAGGCGGTGCTGTGATGTCAAGCGATAGCTTTAATGAAGAAAATAAATCCCTACGCCCAACTGTACAAGTAGGCGATCCATTTGCTGAAAAGCTTCTTATGGAGGCGTGTTTAGAATTATTTAAGTGCGATTATATTGTAGGAATTCAAGATATGGGTGCAGCTGGTCTTACTTCAAGTAGCTTTGAGATGGCAGGTAGAAGTGGCAGCGGTATGAAAATGTATCTAGATAAAGTTCCTATGCGTGAGAGTGGAATGACTCCATATGAGTTAATGCTTAGCGAATCACAAGAAAGAATGCTAATTTGTGCTAAAAAAGGGTGCGAAGATAAGATAAAAGAAATTTTTGCTAAATGGGATTTAGATGCTGAGATTATTGGAGAAGTGACTGATACTGGTGTGATGGAATTATACTGGCATAATGAATTAGCAGGCAGTATACCTATAGCTCCACTTAGTGAGGCTGCTCCTATGCTAGATCGCCCAACTAGCAGACCAAAATATCTTGATGAAATTGCAAAAATTAATCTAAATAATATACCAAATATCAGCAATCAAGAGGCATTTGAATTATTAATCAAAGATTTAAATGTGGCAAATAAAAGCCTAATTTATGATCAATACGATTCAACGGTAGGTACAAATGTAATTAAAAAAGCTGGCAAACTAGGCGCTGCTGTGATGAGAATTAAAGAAAATGGTAAATCAATTGCTATGGGTATGGAGTGCAATACTAGATACAATTATGTAAATCCAAGAATTGGTGCTGCAGCTGCAGTAGCAGCAAGCGGTAGAAAGGTAGCTATGAGTGGTGCTACTCCGCTAGCTATTACAGATTGTCTAAACTATGGTAATCCACAAAATCCTGAAGTAATGTGGCAGTTTGCTAATGGTTGTGAAGGGATTAAAGAGGCTTGTGCAGCACTTAATACGCCAGTAGTTAGTGGTAATGTGAGTCTATATAATGAAACTGATGGTATTAGCATTCAGCCAACTCCAAGTATTGTAATAGTAGGCGTAGGTGATGACGCTAGTAAGAGTTTGGGTAGTGAATTTAGTGGTACTGATGTGAGCGTATATCTACTTGGTAAGACTACGGGCGAGTTTGCTGGATCGCTATATATGAAAGTAGTAGCAAACCTATGCGCTGGAGAGCTAAAAGAGATCGATTATAAGGCCGAAAGAGCGCTTTGGGATTTGGTAATTGAGGCTAATAAAGATGGAGTTTTAGCTTTTGCTAATAGCGTAGGGGTTGGCGGTATTGCTATAACTCTAGCTAAGATGGCAGCAGTTAGTTCTATTGGTTTTAGTGGAGAGATTAAATTTGATGATAGTCGCTTTATATTTGATGAGAGTTTTTCTAGGGCGGTAGTAGGTGTTAAAGATGCTATTAAATTTGAAGAGCTAGCTAAAAAATATGGAGTTGAGTTTATTAAAATTGGCTTAAGTGGTGGTGATGAGTTTATTTTTAATGATATTAAAATTGACTTAAAAGAGTTGCAAAATAGCTATTTTAGCGAATTTGCTACTGTTATTAAAAGTGAAGATTGATAAGTGAATATATTTTTAATCTTAATTGGGCTTGTTGTTGCATTTTGGTTGCTTAGTCGTGGGTTTGCTAGTTCAAACTATAAAAAACAAAGTATTCAAGAGCTTCAATATGACGATGCTAAGTATCTTATAATGCTTACTGCAAAAGTCGCTAAAAGCGATGGAGCAGTAAGCAAAGATGAGGCTAGCTATATATCTCTTTTATTAGATGATATATGTTTAAAGCTTGGTGATGCTGATGTTAGAGGCGATCTAAAAGAGTTATATATCTGGCATAAAGATAGCCATAGCTCAGCTTATGCTATTGCTAAAGAGGATAAGCAAAAGATGAGGTTTAGCCAAAAAATTTGGATAAATCGTATAGTATTTTTTATGAATTTAGCCTATATTGATGGTGAATTTAATAGTAGTGAAAAGGCAATACTACAAGAGATTTGCGATGGATTTGGCTTGCATAAGAGTATTGTAGAGGATCTTTTTGCTCATTTTGAGGCTGAATTTAAAAATTTATCTAAAGAAAATACTAATATCGATCCGTACGAAGTTTTAGGGGTTTCAAAAGATGCTAGTTTTGAGGAGATTAAGGCTAGTTATCGTAGATTATCTAGAGAGTATCATCCTGATTTTACAATGGATAAAAGTGAAGAGATAATCACTCAAGCAACCAAAAAAATGCAACAAATAAATGAAGCATATGAGATATTAAAAGCCAAATTTAAATAAGGAGTGTATATGAGGGCATTAATTAGCGTTAGCGATAAAAGTGGTATAGTTGAGTTTGCCTTAGGACTTGAGGCTTTAGGTTTTGAGATTTTAAGTACAGGTGGTACATATAAAACACTAAAAGATAATGGTATTAAGGTTATAGAAGTTAGCGAATTTACTGCTAGTCCTGAGATGTTTGAAGGTAGAATTAAGACACTTCACCCAAAAATCTATGGAGGAATCTTACACAAAAGAGATGATGCTAATCATGTAGAACAAGCTAGCAAGCATGATATTAAAGGGATTGATTTAGTATGTGTAAATTTATATCCATTTAAAGAGACTACAATCCGTACAGATGATTTTGAAGAGATTATTGAAAATATTGATATTGGTGGCCCTACTATGGTAAGAAGTGCGGCTAAAAATTTCAAAGATGTCTTAATAGTTACTGATATGAATGACTACGATAAGGTACTTAGTGCTCTTAGGAATGATAGTGCTAGTTATGAGTTTAGACGTGATTTAATGATTAAAGCATATGAACATACTGCAGCATATGATTCTATGATAGCTAACTATATGAATGAGAGATTTAATGGCGGATTTGGTGCTAAAAGATTTATAACCGGTTCAAAAGTATTTGATACAAGATATGGTGAAAATCCACATCAAAAAGGTGCTGCTTATGAATTTGATAGCTTTTTAAGCTTAAATTTCACTCAATTAAAAGGAGAAGCAAGTTTTAATAATATGACAGATATAAACTCAGCCGTAGCTATTGCTTCAGCCTTTGGCGATGCCCCAGCAGTTGCTATTTGTAAACATGCTAATCCGTGTGGTTTTGCTATTGGAGAAAATGAGCTTGATAGTTATATAAAGGCTCTTAAATGCGATCCAGTTAGTGCTTTTGGCGGAGTAGTAGCGATAAATGGTACGCTAACAAAAGAACTAGCTCTTAAAACTAAAGAGATATTTATAGAGGTTATAATCGCTGCTAATGTAGAAGATGGTGTTTTAGAACTTTATAGTGATAAAAAACGTACTAAAATCTTTACGCAGAATAATAAATTTTTAGTAACATCTGGTCATAAATGGGATTTTAAACATATTGATGGTGGATTTGTATTCCAAGAAAAAGACAATCTAAGCGATAGCGAGGTAGATAACGCTAAGCAAGTTACTACAAAAGCAGCAAATCCAGATGAGATAAACGACCTTAAAATTGCGTGGAAAATCGCAGCTTTAACCAAATCAAATTGTGTGGTTTATGTCAAAGATAGCACTCTTTTAGCTATTGGAATGGGTATGACTAGTAGGGTGGATGCGGCTCGTGCTGCAGTAGCTAAAGCTAATGATATGGGTATAGATTTAAAAGGTTGCGCATTAGCTAGTGAAGCATTTTTCCCATTTGCTGATAGTATAGAGATAGCAGCAAGTGTTGGTGTTGCAAATGTGATTCAACCAGGTGGTTCAATTCGTGATGAAGATGTAATAGAAGCAGCTAATAAAGCTGGAATGAGTATGTATTTTACAGGCATTAGACACTTCTTGCATTAATTTAATTTGGGTCAAATTTGACCCAAATTTGCCTATTTTGGGTGAAAATTATCTTATTAAACTTCTAGTAAGAGTTAAAGATGTATAATTTCATTATATTTTATTCAAGGTGAGACAAAATGATTAATACCATAGGTAAGAAAATAGTTCTCAGTATTATTGCTGTGTTATTTATTAGCTTTGTAGTTATGCAGTTTATTATCATAGCTCAGTTTAATAACTCATCTACACAGATTACTAAAGATAGCTTAAATATGCTAAGTTCATCGATATTTCAAACAGTTCAGACTGCGATGAATACAGGCGATCCACTCATAATCGAAAAATCGATTCATGATGCAAGCATGATCAAAGGTGTAGCTTCACTTGAGATTTATCGTTCAGATGCTGTTTCTGAAGGTTTTGGACTAGAGAAAGTAACGCCTAAAGATGATGTAATTAAAGAGCAATTTTTCAATCCTAAAAACTATACCGAAACTATAAAAACCAGCGATGATCACCGATTAAGGCTAGTAGCTCCAGTAGTGGCTAAGAGCGAGTGTCTAGCTTGTCATACATTAGCTAAAGAAAATGATGTTTTAGGCGTTATGGATCTTTCATACTCATTAAATGCAATGGATAAAGATTTACGAGATAAGAGTGTTATGTTCTTTTTAATCTTTACTATTTCACTTATTTTGACTGCTATTATAGTTTTAGTTGTACTTCGCAAGGTTGTTATTGCTCCAGTGTTGGAGTTATTAAACCGTGCTAAGGATTTAAGTAGTGGCGATGGCGATTTAAGTGCTAGAATTGCAGTAAAGAGCAACGATGAGATTGGTCAGACTTGTCAGCATATTAATGTATTTATAGAGAAAATTCAAGACATAGTCAAAAAAGCTCAAAATAGTGCAAAAAGTGTAGAAAATCAGACAATAACGCTAAATGATAATGCTTCTACTTTACTTAAGAGTACAGAAGATGGCAAAGCTCAAGCAGCAGATTCATATGCAGTAAGCAAGAGTATATCTGATGAGTTAGAGATGGCAACAGATAAATCCACTAAAGCCGCTGGAGCAAATAAACAATCATTTGATGAGCTTGAAGAGATGATCCTTTCTCTTAATCAGGTAGTAACTCGTCTAAATGAGGCTAATGCTAAAGAACAAGAAATAGCCCATAAAACAGTAAGCGTAGTAAGTCAAACCGAAGATATGAAAAAGGTATTAGACATCATAGGCGATATAGCTGATCAAACAAATTTACTCGCTTTAAATGCAGCTATAGAGGCAGCTCGTGCTGGAGAGATGGGAAGAGGTTTTGCAGTGGTTGCTGAAGAGGTTAGAGTCTTGGCTGAAAAGACTAACGAATCCTTAAGCGGCATAAACTCTAATGCCCAAAATATGATAGAATCTACTAGGGAGTTAGGTGTTTCGCTTAATGAAAATGCTAAAAATATCGCACTTATTAGTACAAGTGCAAATGAGCTAATGGATAGAGCTAGATCAACCCAAAAAGCTACAAGCGAATCTATGCAGATAGTTCAAGAGGTCTCATCTATGGCTATAGAGATTAATAAAAAGATAAAGACTCTACTAGATCAGTCTGAAAGCTCTGTAGAAGCATTTGATAATAATGCTAAAATTGCACATCAATTCTTAGATGTCTCAACTAGTCTAAAAGATGTATCTACCAGATTAGAAGATGATCTAAATAAATTCAAAACCTAATTCTAGCTGCCCAAGTGGCGGCTAGAATTATAGCTTTTTTTTAACTTAAATTTAATTATAATTAATAATTCAAAGTTACAATTTCAATTTAAAAATATTAAGGATTTGATAATGAAAAATATGGGCGAACCAAGGATAAAAATCGTCGCTATGCCAAGCGATACTAATCCAGCTGGAAATATATTTGGAGGATGGATACTTTCTCAAATTGATCTTGCCGGAGCTATAGCTGCTAGAGAGCTAGCACCTATAAGGGTTGTAACAATCTCAATGAAAGAGGTAATTTTTAAAGAGCCAGTATTTATTGGTGATATTGTTAGTTGTTATGCTAAAATAACACAAGTAGGTCAAACTTCAATAACAACAGTGGTAAAAGTAGTAGTTCAAAGATTAAATTCGCAAGGATTTTGTGAGTGTGTTCCAGTAACAACTGCTGAAGTAACTTATGTTAGCGTAGATGAAAAAGGTAATAAAAAACCAATAGATAGTGATTTAAAAAGATTGCACGGATTTTGATCAATAGGCTAAATTTGAGATTTTAGTTACTCAAATTTAGCTTTAAATTTATTATTTACTCTGCATTTTATTGCAAATAGGTAAAATTTGCTACTATATTAATTAGATTAAATGAATTGATATTTTGTAAAAAGTATGTTTTTATAAATTTAACTTATTTTAAGAAAAAAGATATTTTTTGGTAGATAAATAGTAATGCAAGTAGCACAAAAGATAAACAATTCCATTTATCAGTGCTACAAAATAAGAGCAAAGCTAGCTTATTTTTGTAGAGTGTTAGATTGTAGCTAAACTAGTTTTTGCTATATCTGTAAAAATTTTCATTTGCTTTAAAATAAATTCACCGCTAAATTCACCAGCTAAATTTAAACTTATAAAGATATAATATAGCTATCAAAATACTATATTTATATTCCAAAGGCAGACAAATGGCAATTTTCCAAGTAACTAACATAATTAGCACCCTAGAAAAGCTCCCACTCAAAAATGGCTACATCTATTATATTGCCAATCTTGATAATTTAAGCGATATAATGAGCCACGGCATTAGCGCTATCTCCACTGACCCAAAGCGCTCCCACGCTGAGCCGATATATGGCAAGGCAATTAGTGAATATGTAAGCCTATACTTCAACCCACGCAACGCCGCTTTATACTCAGCACAAAAGAGTTACGGAAGCAAGGTTATAATCCTACAAATTCACAAAACTGCTCTACTAGCTGATGGGGTGATATTTACTAACGCTAGTGCCACTGCTGCTAAATATGAATGTACAAATGAGCTTAGCGACTTGCTAAATACGCAGTTTATCAGCTGGAGTGAGGTGATGTCAAAAGGCTGGAACCACGCCAATAAATCCATCAAGCAATCTAAAAGAGATAAAATGATGGCCGAGGCACTTGTGCCTACGCATTTGCCAATTGATATGATAGCTGGTATCATCTGTCAAGATAGCTCTATAGCTAAGAGTATTGCTAGTGATTACAACATTACAGCTGTAGCGGATATGGAGTATTTCTTTCCTATTAAGCTATATGCACCACAAAGCAAAGATGAGCTAATGGACTTGATTGATGATGAAGATATATATTTAGGCGATATAGATACTAGCGCTATAACTGATATGAGTGAGTTATTTTATGAGAGTGAGCGTAAAGATTTTAGTGGTATTGAGAATTGGGATGTATCTAATGTAAC
>NZ_JAGCNF010000129.1 GCF_017646085.1 Campylobacter sp.
CTAGCCCATACTCTAAATTTCAAAGCCTAAGTAGAGATTTAAGCATTATAATGCCAAAAGATATGCCTTATCTTCGCATTAAAGAGATAATTGAAAGCTTGCAAATTAAGAGTCTTAAAGAATTTGTACCAGTTGATGTATATAGCGATGAGACTTTAGGCGATAATATGAGTTTGAGTGTGAAATTTACATTTCAAGATGATGCTAAGACTCTTGAAGATGAAGAGATTATAGCTATTATGGATGAAATTTTATCAGCTTTAAAAGAGAATTTAGGTGTCGGATTAAGATGAGAGTAGAGCCTTTAGAATCTAAATTTAATGTGGAGTTTGATTTAGTTTCCACTGATAAATCCATCAGTCATAGGTGTGCTATATTTTCTCTTTTAAGCGATAAAACAAGTATAATTGATAATTATCTTGAAGCTGAGGATACGCTAAATTCATTATCTATTGCCTCAAAGCTTGGTGCTAAGATTGATAAGATTGATGGCAGATACCATATCACTCCGCCAGTACAAATTAGCTCAGCTAAATCGATTTTAGAGTGCGGCAACTCTGGAACAGCAATGAGAATATATATGGGGCTTTTGGCTGGTTGTGATGGATTTTATGTATTAAGTGGTGATGAGTATTTAAATGAGCGCCCAATGAGACGCGTAGCTGATCCGCTAATTAAAATAGGAGCTACTATTGATGGTAGAGATGGTGCCAATAAAGCTCCAATTGCTATTCGTGGTGGGAATTTAGAATATTTTAGATATGATTCATCTATCGCTTCAGCGCAGGTTAAAAGCGCTCTGATTTTAGCTGGTTTATGTGCTAAGGGATGCGAGTTTAGCGAACCAGAATTAAGCCGTGACCATAGTGAGCGAATGCTAAAAGGAATGGGAGCAGATATTAGCAATAATGATGGTAAAATTATCGTAAAACCACTAAATTCAAAAAAACTAAAACCACTTATAATGAGTGTGCCAAATGATCCTAGTTCATGCTTTTTTTATGCTGTAGCAGCAGCTATTACTCCAGGGGCTAGGGTTAAATTTGAAAATATATTATTAAATAAAACTAGAATCGAAGCATATAAAGTATTAGAAAAAATGGGCGCAAAAATTAGCTACACAATCACAAGTAGTCAGTATGAAGATATCGGAGATATCGAAGTTATAGGTGATAAGCTAGAAGCTATTAGTGTAGATGAAAATATTTCATGGTTAATTGATGAGGCCCCAGCGCTTGCTATTGCTTTTGCTTGTGCTAGTGGCAAAAGCGAGTTAAGAAATGCAGCTGAGTTAAGAGTAAAAGAGTGCGATAGAATCACAGTAACTATAAATGCACTAAAGGCATGCGGTATAGAAGCGGGTGAATATGAAGATGGATTTTGGGTTATTGGATCTGAGGCTAAAAGAGCGCTTATTGATAGCCATGGAGACCATAGAATAGCTATGAGTTTTGCAGTACTTGGACTAAAGTGCGGAATGGATATATCAAAAAGCGAATTTATAGCTACATCTTTTCCTAAATTTAGTCACTTTTTAAGATCTTTAGGAGCTAAAGTTGAAGATTGAACTTGCTAAGAATTATGGATTTTGTTTTGGTGTTAAAAGAGCTATAAAAATTGCTGAAAACTCTGCAGGTTCACAAGATTCAACCTCTGCAACAATTGGCGAGTTAATTCATAATAGTTTAGAAATTGATAGACTAAAGGATAACTTTAGAGTTAAGACTTTAAAAAATATAAGCGAATTAACCGATGAAAAAAGAGCAATTATCCGAACTCATGGCATAACAAAAGGCGATTTAGAAAGATTAAAAACTACTGGAATTGAGGTAATAGATGCTACATGTCCATTTGTTACAAAGCCACAAAATATTGCTGAAAAGATGAGCAATGAAGGTTATGAAATTGTGATATTTGGTGATATAAATCACCCTGAGGTGCGTGGTGTGATGAGCTACTCAACAAAGCCTGTACATGTAGTACTATCTCAAGAAGAGCTAGCAAGTGCTAAATTGCCGCAAAAAGTAGCAGTGATTTCTCAAACAACTAAAAAAATAGAGGAATTTATGACTATTGTAACGCACCTTATGCAAAGAGTAAAAGAGGTTAGAGTATTTAATACTATATGTAATGCAACATTAGAAAATCAAGAAGCCGTAAGAGAGTTAGCTTTAAAGGCAGATGTAATGGTAATTGTAGGTGGTAAAAATTCATCTAATACCAAGCAGTTATATCTAATAGCTAAAAATTTATGTAAAGATAGCTATCTAATAGAGAGCCAAAATGAGCTAAATTCAGAATGGTTTAAAGATAAAAAGATCTGCGGAGTAAGCGCTGGAGCTAGTACGCCTGAGTGGGTTATTCAAAATGTTATAAAAGAGCTTGAAAATATCGATAAAATTTGCAATAGTTAATATAATATAAAGCTAAAAAAAGGTAAAATTTAATTTTAAATGCTGTAAAGCAAAGAAATCTATAGATAAAAGGATCAAGATGGCTGAGGCGAATAAATTCGTTCATAATGACATTGACAAAATCGACCTAGAAGAAGATTTTGCTACTATGTTTGAAGAGTCTTTAAAAAGTGAAGAGGCTACTGTGTGTGATGGTGTCATCGTAAATATAAAAGATGACGAAGTGTATGTGGATGTACGCAAAAAATCTGAAGGCGTAATGCATATATCTGAGATTACCGATGAAAGTGGGAATCTAGTATATAAAATCGGTGATGTTATCAAGGTAGCAGTAACAGGCTCTAGAAATGGCAGACCTAGCGTATCTCATAAAAAAGCTCTTAGAAAAGAGAAGGTAAAAGCTTTCATAGATAATTTTAATGAAGAGGCTGAAAATATATTTGATGTAAAAATCATCTCAAAAAATAAGGGTGGATTTGTCGCTGTTAATGATGATGGTATCGAGTTCTTCATGCCTAGATCACAAAGTGGATTTAAAGATCCAAATCAAGCTATGAACAAAAGCTTTAAAGTTAAAGTTATTAAAATTGATAAAGACGATCAAAGCATCATTGTATCACGTAAAAAACTAGTCGACGAAGATAGAAAAAAACGTAAAGAGATAGTGTCTTCAATTTTAGAAAACACCGATGTAATCGAAGGAACTATCAAAAAAATCACTACATATGGTATGTTTGTTGATGTAGGCGGTATAGATGGACTAGTTCATTATAGTGAAATTAGCTATAAAGGACCAGTAAATCCAAATACTATATATAAAGAGGGCGATAAAGTAGATGTAAAAATCATTAAATACGATAATGAGAAAAAACATTTATCGCTATCAATTAAAGCCGCTACTCCAGATCCGTGGGATGAAATTAAAGATGGCTTAGAAGTTGGCGATACTATTAAAGTAACTGTAAGCAATATTGAACCATATGGTGCCTTTGTTGATTTGGGTAATGATATTGAGGGATTTTTACATATTAGCGAAATTTCTTGGGATAAAAATATCAAAAATCCAAAAGAATTTATAAAAGAAAATGAAGAATTAGATGTAGAAGTTATTGAGATTAATCCAACTAGCCGCCGTCTAAGAGTGAGCTTGAAAAACCTACTTCCAAAACCATTTGATGAATTTAGTGCTAAATTTAAAGAAGGCGATATTGTAAAAGGTGTAGTAACTACGCTTACAAACTTTGGTGCATTTGTTAGAGTTGGTGGCTTAGAAGGATTATTGCACAATGAAGATTCGTCTTGGGATAGAAATGATAAATGTAAAGATATCTTTAAAGCCGGTGACGAGGTAGAGGTAAAAATCATTAAAATCGATCCAAAAGAGCAAAAAATATCTTTAAGTCAAAAAGATTTAAAAGCTAGCCCAGCTATGGAATATGCTAAATCTCACTCTATAGGCGATATCGTAAATGGTACTATAAGAGATATTAAAGATTTTGGTGTATTTGTAAGTTTAGATGATAATGTAGATGCTTTAATTCGTAAAGAAGATATTGGTTCACTTGATATTGATTCTTTAAAAATTGGAGATAGCATAGAAGCTGCTATTGCTTTTATTGATGAGAAAAAAAATAGAATTCGCCTAAGCGTAAAAAGATTAGCTAAACAAAAAGAGCGTGAAGTTTTAAATGAAATCAATAATGATGATAAAATGACGCTTGGCGATATTATTAAAGAGCAACTAGCATAATTAAGCTATGAAAAAAAACAGCCTTTATCTAATTTTAGCTGTTATATTTGTAGTAGTTTTTGGTGGGTTTATATCTCTGTTTGCTTATTTAAATTCAGGGTTATCCTCACCATCTATTCAGACTAGTAGTAGTGGTGTAGATTTAGAATACAACTATCAAAAATCAGATAATTGGCTTGAGAAGATTGCGGAGTTTGAAAAAAAAGACTCCGTACTACCTACAAATTTGATGATAATCGAGATAGGCGAGAAGAGTAAATTTGAAAAATACATTTCAAGATACTATATGCTAATTATCGATAGATGTGATTTTTATTCTATGTTTTGTATAAATAGAGTTATTAAAGATTTTAATATAAATTTTACAATTGTAAAAGATGGCGATCAAGCTACCATTTATATAGATACAGATAATAAAGATATAGCCTTAAGTGTAGCTAATGAACTCAAAAAATATAATATTCATACAACTTTAAAGGAAATTAACCTATGAAAACAGTTATAGTATGCGATGCTATTCATCCAGTTGGGTTTGAGATCTTAAATGCTCAAAATGATATAAAAGTTATCGATGCTGTAGATATGCCAAAAGATAAACTTTTAGAGATTTTAGGTGAAGCTGATGTGGCAATTACTCGTAGTTCAACTGATTGTGGCGAGAAATTTATAAATGCAGCTACTAAGCTAAAAGCTCTAGTTCGTGCTGGTGTTGGTGTTGATAATGTTGATATAGATGGCTTTTCAAAAAAGGGCATTATAGTTATGAATGTACCAACTGCAAATACAATTGCAGCTGTTGAAATGACTATGTGTCACCTATTAAATAGTGCTAGAAATTTTATAAATTCAGTAAATGATTTACAACAAGATCGTGTTTGGAAACGTGAAAAATGGTATGGCAATGAGCTGTATGGTAAAACCCTAGGAGTGATCGGTTTTGGTAATATTGGTTCAAGAGTTGCATATAGAAGTCTTGCATTTGGTATGAAAGTTATAGCATACGACCCATATATTGATCCAAGTAAAGCTACAGATATGGGTGCTACATATACTACAAATTTTGATGATATTTTAGGTTGCGATTTTATCACGATTCATACTCCAAAGAATAAAGAAACAACAAATATGGTTGATGAAGAGCAAATTGCTAAAATGAAAGATGGCGTAAGGCTTATTAACTGCGCTCGTGGCGGTCTATATAATGAAGATGCAATTTATAAAAATTTAAAAAATGGTAAAATTGCTTATGCTGGAATCGATGTATTTGTCAAAGAGCCAGGCAATGACCACCCATTACTGGATTTAAATAATGTAAGTGCTACTCCACATCTAGGCGCTAATACATATGAATCTCAAAAAAATATTGCTATTGATGCAGCTGAACAAGCTATTAGTGCAGCAAGAGGTATTTGTTATCCAAATGCTTTAAATTTACCTGTAAAGGTTGAAGATCTACCTCCATTTGTAGCGCCTTATACAGAGCTTTTACCTAAGATGGCCTATTTTGCTTCTCAGCTTAGTGGCAAAAAACAGATTAAAGCTATTAGATTAGAGCTTGAAGGCGAAGTATCTGACTATGCTGAACCGATGCTATCATTTGCTATAGCAGGTGCCTTAAAAGATGTTTTAGGCGATACTATAAACTATGAAAATGCTACTTTAAAAGCATCAGAAAAAGGTATTGAAGTATCTACAACTGTAGTACCAGCAAGTGGATATAAAAGCAAGCTAACAGTTAAACTTATCACGGATGAAGATTCTGTAAGTGTAGGTGGAACGGTATTTAGCGAGACAGAACAAAGAATTGTAAGCGTAAATGGATTTAAGACAGACTTTAAACCAAAAGGTAGAATGATAGTATTTAAAAACCGTGATATTCCAGGCGTTATCAGTGATATTAGCGGTATTTTAGCTAAGGCTAGGATTAATATTGCTGATTTTAGATTAGGTAGAGATAATGATGGTTTTGCTTTAGCAGTTATACTAGTAGATGAAGACATTCAAAAAGATATTCTAGATCAGCTAAATGCGCTTGAAGCGTGCGTATGGGCTAGATATGCGGTATTAATTTAAAAGGAGAAAATATGGCAACATATTCTATGGGTGATTTAAAAAAAGGTTTAAAAATTGAACTTGATGGAAAGCCTTATAAAATAGTTGAGTATCAACATGTAAAACCTGGAAAAGGCGCAGCGTTTGTACGTGTAAAAATTAAATCATTTATTGATGGTAAAGTATTAGAAAAAACTTTCCATGCTGGAGATAAATGCGAGGCTCCAAATCTAGTAGAAAAAGAGATGCAGTATCTATATGATGATGGTGAATATTGTCAATTTATGGATGTTGAATCATATGAACAAGTAGCAATAGCTGATGAAGATATTGGTGATGCTAAAAAATGGATGATAGATGGTATGATGGTTCAAATTCTATTCCATAATGGTAAAGCAATTGGCGTAGAAGTTCCACAAGTTGTTGAGCTTAAAATTATTGAAACTCAGCCAAATTTCAAAGGCGATACTCAAGGTAGCAATAAAAAACCAGCTACTTTAGAGAGTGGAGCCGTAGTTCAAATACCATTCCATGTACTAGAAGGTGAAGTAATTCGCGTTGATACTGTACGTGGCGAATATATTGAAAGAGCAAATAAATAGTACTTTTTTATCTCCTTGCAGATCTTTTGCAAGGAGCTTCTTTATCAATTAGCTTATATTTATACCATTTTAATCTTTTGTTAGATAGAATTAAATTTAAATTTATCAATATGAAGGAGAATATATGAAAAGAGCTATATATGCTATTTTATTAGTTGCATTAGCTTTTGGTGCCTATTTTTTTGTAGATAATAAGTTAAAAATTGCTAAGTATAATTTTGATGCTAATAGTACTGTTGGTAAATTAAATATAACTAGCTTTAAAGATGAGTATAAAATTTTATATTTTGGCTATACATTTTGTCCTGATATATGCCCATCAACTCTTACTATTTTATCATCAGTAATTGATGAAATGGGGCTTAATGATAAAATTAAGATTTTGTTTGTTACGCTTGATCTTCAAAGGGATAATGAAAAAGAGTGTGATGAATTTGCTAAATATTTTTACCAAAATTCAGTTTGTTTAAAGATGGATGAAAAAGAGTTAAAACGAATGGTAAAAAACTATAATGCCAAATATGAGATTGTAAATTTACAAGGCTCGGCAATGGATTATAGCGTAGCTCATAGCTCTTCAGTTTATCTATTTAAAAGAAATGGAAAATTTTATAAAGAGATCTCAAATTTAACAAAAGATGAGATTAAAAAAGAGATCTTAGAATTAATTAAAAATTGATCTTAACAAATCTATTGGTCTTGTCAAATCTAAAGGTCAATAGATTTTGTAAAATCCCAAATAGACACATAAAAGTAATAAAACTACTACCACCATAACTATAAAAAGGTAGAGGAATTCCAACTACTGGCGCAAAACCTATTGTCATAAAGATATTTATACTAACATAAATAAAGATTAAAAGCGCTACAGCACTTACTGCAGCTTTGATAAAATACTCATCTTTAAGTTTATAATTTAAGCTTAAAAGATGCATAATTAAAAATCCATATAGCATAATTAATCCAGCACCACCGATAAATCCATATCTCTCAACAGTATAAGCAAATATAAAATCACTTGTAGCAATTGGAAGAAATTTAAATTTAGTCTGTGTAGCTTCATCAATACTTTTGCCAGTTATACCGCCATTACCGATTGCTATAATACTTTGCCTTACTTGATAGCTTGGTTTTTCGCTTATAAAGTCAGCTATTCTCTTCTTTTGATAGTCGTGTAGATTTTCATATAAAATTGGCGAACAAATGCCAATTAACAAGGCAATGCTAATCCAAATTTTGCGATTAACACCCACTATAAACAATACTCCATAGCCAGTGATTAATAGCATAAGAGCAGTTCCTAAATCTGGCTCTTTTAATATCAAAATAAATGGAAGTAAGATATATATACTAAGCTTTAAGAATTGTTTTAAATTATAGCCTTCTTCATCTGGTGGAGTTTTTTTGATTAAATATGCTAGCATTAATACAAAAGCTGGCTTCATAATCTCACTTGGCTGAATAGTAAAATTAATAAATGGAATCTCAATCCATCTTTGAGCGCCAAGTTTGCTAACGCCTACAAATTCGACACTTAGTAGCAAGATAATATTAACCCAATAAATTGATGGAATGAGCCATTCAAGTTTTCTAATTGGCAGTAGAAAAAATAGCATAAATGCCCCAAATCCGATAATAAAATAAGCTACCATTTTAGCTGATAGCATATCACTTGCTTCGTTGATTAGGCTATATGATAGGAATATAATTGGCAAAATAAGTGCTGGTTGAACATAGTCAAAATGTGTTAAAATTCTCTTATCTAGTAGTATCAAAATTCAAACCTAAGCAAAAATTAGCTAAAATTCTAGCTAAAAAAGGGTTAATATTGACTGAATTTATATCATCACAGACTTTAAGGCTTGATCAAGAATTAGCCGCC
>NZ_JAGCNF010000130.1 GCF_017646085.1 Campylobacter sp.
AATAAAACCAGTAGAATAGAACAAGATAAGCTAAATTTGGGCAAACTTGAGAACGTTAAGGTGCCTAAATTTAAAATAGATTATAAAGGCGCCCAGATTAATTATAATTTTTTGGCGTGGAATGATATTGTAGCTCAGCATTTTTGCAAGAGATTTTTTGATGTTTTTGGGGCGCTTTTTTTATTTTTTATTGGTTATACTATTTCTGGTGTAACCTATATGGTTGCTAAATACTCACGCACTCAGCTTATAGCTGGATATTACCCTACTATTTTTATGTTTTTATCATATTTTATTATTGGGCTGATTTGTTATGCAATTGGCTATTTTATAGAATTTGGCTGGTTTTGGATAGCAATTTGTTTAGGGATTATATTGCTTGGGACACGAGTAATTTTTTATATCGGTCAGAAGGCTGGGATATTTTGGCTACTTAGTATTTATAGGTTTTGTTATAAGTATGCTAAGGGCGAGATTGATAAAATCGATGAGAGAAATGAGAGCTTTGCAAACGCTATAATGCAAAGCGTAAAAGATGGTAAAGCTGATGAGATAATGGTCGTAGCTCATAGTGTTGGTACGATTTTAGCTATTAGCACTATGGCAAAGGTGATTAAAAAGTGTAAAGCGCAAGGCTTAAGCACGGCAAATTTAAAACTTGTATTAATAGGTGGATGTGTACCACTTACGTCATTTCAAAAGTGCGGGGATAAATTTAAACAAGAGCTTGAAATAGTGGCTAATTCAGATATTACTTGGTTAGATTTAAGTTCAAAAATAGATGGCGCATGCTTTTTTATGCTTGATTATGTAAAACGTTCAGGCGTGCAAGCAAAGCGTTCGCCAAAACTCATCTCGGTGAGATTTTTTAAAATTTATGATAAAAAAACATATAAAAATATAAGATATAAGTGGTATCAGGTACATTTTTTATACCTTAGGGCTACGCAAATTAGTGGCGGGTATGATTATTTTTATATGGTGGCTGACCCGCTAAATTTGGAGAATAAAACCTTTTAAAGGAGCTAATATGGGAGTTTGTCCATTTCATCCAAAACCGCATAATAGCAAAGCTGGGCTGATAACGACATTTTTGCTCAAGCGTAGATCGTGGCTAGATGGCCTATATGCTAAAAGCTATAAAATGAGAGCTGGCAGGGTAAAGATGCCTGGATTTGACCTTTTTGTGGTAAATGATCCTAAAGAAGTTCGTAAAATTATGGTAGATAATGTTAAGGAATTTCCAAAAAGCGATATGCTTCATGAGCTTTTAAAACCGCTTTTGGGTGTTAGTATTTTTACTACTAATGGCGAGGTATGGAAAAAGCAAAGAGAGCTTTTAAGACCAAGCTTTGAAATGACTAGGATTAGCAAGGTCTTTGATTTGATGAGTAATGCAGCTGCTGATATGATGGAGAAATTTAGAAAATACCCTAATGGTTCTATTGTCGAAGTTGATGAGCATATGACATTTGTAACTGCTGATGTAATATTTCGTACTATTATGAGTGCAAAGCTTGATGAGATAAAAGGCAAAGAGATTTTACATGCATTTGTAACATTTCAAGAAGAGACTGCTAGAACGGCGATTAGAAAGTTTTTTTGCCTACCCGATTGGCTTTCAAATATTCTTGGAGAAAATAAAAGAATGAAAGCAGGAGCTGTTATTAGAAAAAGCTTATCAGATATTATTAGACCTAGATATGAGAGCTATCAGAGTGATAATTATAGCGATATTTTGGCTTCGCTTTTGCATACAGT
>NZ_JAGCNF010000131.1 GCF_017646085.1 Campylobacter sp.
AAGGGCATTAGCAACTAATCCAAAGCTGCTTTTATTAGATGAGCCAGCAGCTGGGATGAATCCTAGTGAAACTGATGAGTTAGCAAATTTAATATTTGATCTTAGGGCTACTGATGGGTTATCTATTTTATTGATTGAGCATGATATGAAATTTGTAAATCATCTTTGCGATAGAGTTTTGGTGCTTGATTATGGTAGAGTGATTTTTACTGGCTCTCCAGCTGATGCAGTAAAGCATGAAGATGTTATAAGTGCGTATTTGGGGGATTTTATACAATGATAGATGTTAGAAATTTGCATGTATATTATGGAATGATTGAGGCTGTAAAAGGGATTAGCTTTTCTGTGCAAACTGGTCAAATAGTCAGTCTCATAGGCTCAAATGGTGCTGGAAAGAGTAGTACATTAAATGCGCTTATAAACTCAGTTAAAAGAAGCGGCCAGATAAATTTCTTAGGATATGATACTAGCAGGCATAAAACTCATACAATTGTAAGGCAAGGAATTGCTTTAGTACCTGAAGGTAGAAGAGTATTTATAAACTTAACCGTAGAAGAAAATCTTAAAATGGGTGCTTTTAATAATGATGAAAACTATGAACATTTAAAAGAGACTATGTATGATCTATTTCCAAGGCTCAAACAAAAGCGTGATCAGCTAGCTGGAACTCTAAGCGGTGGTGAGGCTCAAATGCTAGCTATATCTAGAGCTTTGATGAGTGAGCCAAAGCTTTTAATGCTTGATGAGCCTAGTCTTGGTCTAGCTCCTAAGATTGTAGGTGAGGTTTTTGATATCATTGAGAGACTTAAAGAAGAGGGTATTACTATATTATTGGTTGAACAAAATGCATTTTTAGCACTTAAAACTAGTGATTATACCTATGTATTAGAAAATGGCCATATCGTTATGGAAGGTGTATCAAAAGATATGATAGGCAATGATGAGATTCGCAAAAGATATCTTGGTGCGTAATTTTAAATTCAGATATATTTAGAATAGATCTAAGCATAAATTGGGGCGAATTTCTTCGCCCATTTTATTAAAATTTGTAGTTATAACCTACATATACACCATAACTAAGTGCATTATCATAATCTTCTATACCAGTTGTTTGGTAGTCGCCTTTTATACCAAATTCAATCTCATTATTTTCAACAACTTCATATATACCACCAAGTTTTAGACCAAATAGTGCGCCTGTGCCAGTTACTGAGTCGCTACTTAATGTATAATGATAAGGAGCTATAGTATATTCTCCTTCGCCTGAGAATTCACCCTTAACAATTGAAAGACCAGTGTAAGCACCAAGAGCTAGTTTGAAGCTATCTGTTAATGATGGAGTATAATCAGCTCCTACTAAAATATTGTGAGTTTGCCAATTAAATTCACCTTTTAGATAATCGCCACCATTCTTATAATTAACATCTTCACTGCCTTTAGTTCTATATGAGTAGCCACCCCAAACTCTAAAAGCATCAAAGTCATAACCTGCTTTTAATCCAAGTTCAACTGAAGTATCTTTTAGATCATCAATAGTTGAAGGATAATCATCGTTTAATTCTATTTGCGTTTGAAGTAATGCACCTTCAACCCCTACAAAAAGACCTTCAGCTGCTGCAGCACTGCTCATTAAAGCTGTAGCAGCTAAAACTTTTACGCCAAATTTAACTATGTTTGCCATAGAAATCTCCTTATATTAAATGATATTTAGATTGTTAAATCCAAATATCATTTTACCCCCCCCCATAAAAATAAGCTTAAATTTAATGAAAGTCAAATAAGAAATTATAAAATAGTAATTAAAAGTTACTTATAGTAACATTTATGGGGTAATCATCTGGCTTGGACTACCATTTACACTATGATAGATTATAGTTTTGTATTTATATGCTTTTAGTTTTAGTAGCTTGCTTTGTAAATTTGGCTGAGTAGATGGAGTAAACCAAGCATTATTAGTAATTGCTATCATAAATTTAGGCTCATTAATAAACAGCTCATCACGGGTTGCCTCATAGCATATAGCATTTCTAATCTTAATCCCATCTATTTCATAATCGCTTACACTATTAGCATGGCTATAATCTACGGCTGAATCAAAAAATAGTCTATTTATTAAATCTTTAATAAAATTTGGCAAAGGAATCTCTTCGCCAAATGGTACTAAGATTAGTTTATCTAATCTTTTTACCTCTCCTTTATCAAATAGATAGGTTGAATTGTATAGTTTATTATCGCTAGTTCCTAAAGCTCCAGTTACGATGGCAATTTGATATGATTTTTGCTTTAAAACACTAAGTAAAATTTCACTATGATCTAAAAATAGCGGAAATGCACTCTCTGGCAATACTACAATTCTAGAGCCATCACTAATAGCTTGATCAATCATATTAAGATTGTTTTTTACAATTTTATCTTTTGTTGAGCGATCCCAAATCTTATCTTGACTAATATTTGTGCTAATAAGTGAGATATCAAATGGAAGGCCTCTATATTCAATTTTATTATTATAATTAATTGCCAAAGAGCAAATAAGTAATGATATACCAAAATATATATTAAATTTAATAGCTATAATAATAGATATAAGCATTAAAGCAAGAGTATAAATAGATGGGATAAAAAATGTATCAACAAATATTAGCTCGAAATTTAACCAATCAAAACCAAAAGGTGCAATATAACTAGCAAAAAGTAAAAAAATAGCCTTAATATAAATATTTTCTAGCCATCCAGCAGCTAAAAATATAAATCCATAAATGAGACAAATTCCTAAAATTTCAACAGGAATCAGATAGGTAAAATCATAATAAATCAAACTAAAACTAATCCAATAAAACCAAAAAAAACCAATAAAAAATCCACTCCAAAACCAAATTTTTTTATTGCTTTTAAGAATAAAATAAAATCCAAAAATTGCGCTAATAAGTGATAAATTTGATATATATTTTAAATTTAATAGATCTAAAAAGATAAAAAGTGAAAGTAAAATAGAGATTATAAAGCCGTTTATTATAAATTTTAATGTAAAATAATCCACTAATTTTTTCTTAAAGGATCCATATGGCAGAGAATTCGATGCTAACTTCATTATTACCCCTTGTTGTATTGTTTGCAATATTCTATTTTTTAGTTATCAGACCGCAACAAAAACAGCAACGTGAGCATAAAAATATGCTAGCAAATCTCCAAAAAGGCGATAAAATCGTTACAAACGGCGGATTAGTGTGTGAGGTCATCAAACCAGAAGATGATTTTATCAAAGTTAAACTTAATGATGACGTAATTGTTCGCATTGATAGAAATTTTGTCGCTAAAAAATTAGACAAAATAGAGTCAAGTGATGAGAAGTAGGATAACTTATAGGCTTATAATTTTTATCCTTGCTTTGGTGTTTGGCATCTTTTTTTCGATGCCAAGCTTCACTGGTAGCCAAAATGGTCAAAAAGTAAGCCTAGGACTAGATCTACAAGGTGGTCTATATATGCTCCTAAGCGTTCAAACAGACGCTGCAATAACCTCTAAAATCAAATCAATCGCCTCAGCTATAAAATATGATACTGATAAAAATGATATTTTAGTAGATAGATTAAAGGCTGATGAGAGTGGGATTAGTATAGCTCTTTTAGATAGCGATGATGCTAAAAAATTAGATGAAATTCTATCTAAAACTACTGGTATAGAGGTTCAAAAAGATGGATTAAATTATAGGGTTTTACTAACTCCACAAGAGAAGATCGATACTGCTAAATATGCAGTAGATCAAGCTGTAGAGACTATTAGAAATCGCTTAGATCAGTTTGGTTTAGCTGAACCTACAGTTATTAAACAAGGCGAGGATAAGATATTAGTAGAGCTTCCAGGTATTAAAAATTCAGCCGATGAACAAAGAGCTATGGATTTAATAGCCAAATCAGCTCATCTTCAACTAATGGCAGTTGATGAAAAGCGTCAAGATATGGCTCAAACAATGAGTGAAGATGAAGCATCTGCATATGGCGATCTGCTTTTAAGCGATGCTAGAAACCCAAGATATAAGTATTTAGTAAATGAAATTCCAGTTTTAGATGGAAGTATGCTAGTAGATGCTAGAGTGGCATTTGATAATCAGACAAATACTCCAATTATTAATTTTACATTAAATGCCCAAGGTGCTTCTATATTTGCTGATTTTACCGGTGCTAATGTAGGCAAACGCTTAGCTATCGTGCTTGATGATAGAGTGTATTCGGCTCCTTCTATTAATGAGAGAATTGGCGGTGGAAGCGGTCAAATAAGCGGAGGATTTAGCGTAGAAGAGGCTCGTGATATCGCTATTGCTTTAAGAAGTGGAGCGTTAATTGCGCCTGTAAATTTAGAAGAAAAAAGAAGCATTGGTCCAAGTCTTGGTCAGCAAAGTATTGACCAAAGTATGGTAGCGCTTGCTATTGGTGCTATTTTGGTTGTGCTATTTATGATTTTAGTTTATGGATTAGCTGGAATTTTAGCAAATATTGCTTTGGTAGTAAATATATTAATACTTATTGCTGTTATGGCATTATTTGGTGCTACGCTTACCCTGCCTGGTATGGCTGGTATTTTGCTTACTATAGGCATGGCTGTAGATGCTAATGTTATCATTAATGAGCGTATTAGAGAGCTTTTAAAAGAGGGTCATAATATTCATACTTGTATTCAAAAAGGATATCAAAATGCTATGAGTGCGATTATTGACTCAAATTTAACTACGCTTATTACTTCAGCTGCGTTATATGCTTATGGTACTGGGCCAGTTAAGGGGTTTGCTGTAACTATGAGTATTGGTATTGTTGCGTCTATGCTTACTGCAATTTTAGGAACTCATGGTATGTTTGAGTTTTTAAGCCGTAGAATAGAAAAAGGCAGCACTGTCCTTTGGTTTGGTTATAAGATTAAAAGGGGCTAGAATGCAGATATTTGATAAAGGTAAAATTTACAACTTTATGGGTATGAGATGGATAATGTTTGCCATCTCTGCTATTTTATTTTTTGGATCTATTGGGTTGCTTTTTACTAAAGGGTTAAGTTATGGTATTGATTTTGCTGGTGGTACTTTAATACAGGTTAAATATCATGATAAAGATGCCCCTATAGATTTGATAAGAGAGAAATTTTCAACCAATGAGATATTAAAAAATGCTAGCATTACTGAGTTTGGCTCAGCAAGCGAGATTACTATTAGATATACAACAACTAGCGATAGTCTAGGGAGTAATCCAGGCGCATTTGTATCTGAAATTCTTAAAGATACTGGTGAGTTTGAGATTCGCCGTGTAGATGTAGTAGGGCCAAAAATTGGTAGCGAACTAAGAGAAAAAGGGATAATGGCTGTGGCTGTATCTTTGGTTCTTATACTTATATATATTGGTATAAGATTTGAGTGGAGGTTTGCACTAGCTGCTATATTTAGCGAAATTCACGATGTTGTTATTGTGCTAGGAGCTATTAGCTTGTTAAGTATTGATGTAAATTTAGATACTCTTGCAGCAATCTTAACTGTTCTTGGTTACTCTTTAAATGATACTATTATTATCTTTGATAGGATTAGAGAGAGGATAAAGGAGAGCAAATTTGTTAAGTTATTTGAAGTAATTAATGAATCTGTATCGCTTACACTTTCTAGAACTTTGATGACCTCTATTACTACACTTTTAGCTGTGTTTACACTATTTTTCTATGGCGGAGATATGATTCATGGCTTCTCAGTTATTATGATAATTGGAATTTTAATTGGTACTATGAGTTCTGTATTTATTGCTGCTCCGATGCTTAGTTGGTTTAGATTTAGTGTTGAAAATTATAGAGCCTCAATTGCATCTAAAGAGCTAAGAAGAAAAGAGAAAGAAAAGCTTCGTGCTATGTACGAAAAAGGCACAGTATAAGGGGATAATATGGACTGGGGAAAGGTTATATTTACATTTTTTGCTCTTATGAGCCTTACTACTACGGCTGGATTTTTATATGATGATAATGCTGTTGCGTTATTTATTGCTGCAAGCATAAATTTAATCTCTACTTTGCTTAAAGTAGGAGTTAGAAATCTACTTGCAGCTGAACTTTTTGCTAGCTCGCTAGTGGCTGATTTACACCTAATCCCAGCATTTATACTACTTGTAACTGGCTTTAGTCAAAGTGTGGTATATACGCTTGTTATTGGTGCGATTTTAGCAAATATATTTTCAATGCTTTTAATATTAATAGAAGCAAATAAAACTAGAGATGAATTCTAAGGATAAAATTATGCAATACAATGCTAAAGATATAGAGTACAAATGGCAAACTACTTGGAGAGAAACTGGTTATAGTGAGCCAAAAAATGATTATAATTTACCTAAAAAGTATATTTTATCAATGTTTCCATATCCAAGTGGAAGGTTACATATGGGGCATGTTAGAAACTATAGTATAGGTGATGCGCTTTCTAGATACTGGAGAAATATGGGATATAATGTTCTTCAGCCAATGGGTTTTGATAGCTTTGGTATGCCAGCAGAAAATGCTGCTATTAAACATCAAATCCATCCTAAAAAATGGACATATGAAAATATTGATTATATGATTAAAGAGCTTGATGCTTTAGGGTTAAGTTTTTCTAAAAATCGCTTACTAGCTACAAGTGATCCTCTTTATACAAAATGGGAGCAAGAGTTCTTTATTAAAATGTATGAAAAAGGGTTGGTCTATCGTAAATCAGCAGTAGTTAATTGGTGCGAAAACGACCAAACCGTACTAGCAAATGAGCAAGTAGAAGATGGCAAATGCTGGAGATGCGGACACAATGTAGAGCAAAAAGAGATGCCAGGATATTACCTTAAAATTACCCAATATGCTAGTGAGCTTTTAGAGTGTTTAAAAGATTTAGAAGGAAAGTGGCCAAGCCAAGTTATTACTATGCAAGAGAATTGGATAGGTCAAAGTAGCGGTCTTGAATTTGAGTTTAAATTTGATGATAATAGCAAGGAGATCGTGGGCGAAAATGGATTTATGGTATTTACTACTCGTCCTGATACTATCTATGGTGTAAGCTACTGTGCTTTAGCGCCTGAACATAGTGTTACTAAAAGGCTTTTAAATAGTGAATATATTAGTGCTGAAGTCAAAGAAAAAATAAAATCAATGCTAAATCAAAGCCCAAAAGAGCGTCAAATAGCTGATAAAGATGGAGTTTATTTAGGTATTAATGCTATTCATCCATTAACTGGCAAGTTAGTGCCTATTTGGTGTGCTAATTTTGTTTTAGCTGAGTATGGTCATGGTGCTTTAATGGCAGTTCCTGCACATGATGAGAGAGATTATGAGTTTGCTGTTAAATTTAATCTACCAATTAAGAAGATAATTGAGTGTGATGAGTTGCCATATTGTCAAAAAAGCGGCAAGCATATTAACTCTGATATGATTAATGGTATGGATTATGATGAGGCTAGCAAAACTATAATAAATTATTTTCAAAGCAGTAATACAGGTAAAGAGGTTACAAATTATAAGCTAAGAGATTGGGGTATCTCTAGGCAGAGATACTGGGGAGCACCAATCCCAATGGTACATTGCCAGGACTGCGGGGTAGTAGCTGAAGATATAAAAAATTTACCAATTGCACTACCTGATGATGTTGAGATTACAGGAGAGGGTAATCCTCTTGATAAGCATGCTAGCTTTAAACATTGTAAATGTCCAAAATGTGGTAAAGATGCTACTAGAGAGACTGATACTATGGATACTTTTTTTGAGAGTAGTTGGTATTTTGCTAGATTTGCAAGTGATGATAAAAGCTGGCAAGATGTAGCATTTGATAAACAAAGTGTAGACTACTGGATGAATGTTGATCAGTATATTGGCGGTATTGAGCATGCGATTTTACACCTACTTTATGCTAGATTTTTTCAAAAAGTCTTAAGAGATCTTGGTTATTTACAAGATAGTGAACCATTTGCTAGTTTGCTAACTCAAGGGATGGTTTTAAAAGATGGCGCTAAAATGAGCAAAAGTAAGGGTAATACAGTAGATCCTGATGAGATTATAGCTAAGTATGGGGCTGACACTGCAAGGCTATTTATCTTATTTGCTGCTCCACCACAAAAAGAGCTAGAGTGGAATGATAGCGCAGTAGAAGGAGCGTTTAAATTTATAAATAGGCTTTGCGATAGATCTTCTAATGCCTATAAGTGCGATAATTTGCCAGATATAAATCATAAAGAGCTAGATAAGGCAGCACAATATGCAAGATTAAAAGTATATGAAGCACTTAAAAAATCAAGCGAAGTTTTTGAAAGTAGTTTTACATTTAATACATTAATTGCTGCTTGTATGGAGGCCTTAAATGCCTTAAATGCTCAACAAAATAAAGATGTATGGACTGAGGGTTATTATATTATCTTAAATTTACTTGAACCAATAATTCCGCATATTAGCTGGGAGTTAAGTAGTGAGCTATTTGGGCTTAAAAATCTTAGAAAAATAGAGATAAAAAACGAAGTATTCCAAAGTGATACTGTAAATTTAGCTATTACAGTAAATGGTAAAAGACGTGCTGAAGTTGAAGTAGATAAGAGTTTAAGTGATAAAGAGATTATTGATATAGCTAAGTCTGAAGTAGCCAAATGGATTGGTTCATCGCAAGTTATAAAAGAAATTTATGTACCAAATAAACTTGTAAATATTGTTATAAAGGGCTAGAGTGAGATTTTTTATAGCTTTGCTATTTGTATTTTTTCTAGCAGGATGCGGTTATAAGCCATCAAATGTAGTAGCTAGAGATGTTATAGGCAGTAGTGTTTGGGTTGATGTGATAATTAGTAAAACTGATCCTGAGAGTACTGTGGTTATAAAAGATGGTATAAAATCGGCAATGCTTAGGCGCTTAGGTGCAAATTTAGTAGATAAAAATGAGGCTGATAGCATAATAATAGCTTCTATTAAATCGCTTACATTTTCAGCTATATCATATGATCAATTTGGCTATGCTACAGCATATAAAGCAAATTTAGTAATGGAATATAGATTAAAGCAAAAAGATGGCTCAATAAAGAGTATTATAACTAGCGGAGATTATGATTTTAGAGTTACAAAGCGACTAAATGATAGAAGATTTACCGATAGTGTTATTAGTGATAATGAGAGGTTTGATGCTATTACAAATGCATCTTTGCAGTGCTTTGACGAGTTTGTAAGCAAGCTAGCTATGCAAGGTCTTTTAGATGGCAAGCCTAATCTCTGAGGTTATCAAAGATGTATTTAAGGAGGCGAGTGATAAGAAGATTACTCTAACTCCAGATAACTATCATGAGCTATTTTGTGTAGCTGCTGCTAGGCGAGGATTAAGTACGAATGAGTGCAAGAGACTTGAAGGTTATATTGCTCGCTTAGATAAGAGTTACCAAGATGAGATAAAAAAGATAAATGTAAAAAGCATTGATGAGCTTTTTGCTTTTATCTGTTTTAGGTTAAATCGTGCTAATCTAAATGATATAGCTAAAATAAATCAAGCCCAAACAATGCTTTTAAAACGAGTGTTGCATGCTATAAATTTAATGCATAATAATAAGGCTAAAGAACTAGCTAATTCAAGCTATTCTATGTTAGATGGAACAATCAATGTTGAAAATTTAAATTTAATTAGAGACCGATGGTTTGAGTTTGTTAGCCATTTTGATACTAATTACATCAAGCGACTTGAAAAATATGGAATCAAGCAAAGTGATGACATAGAAACTATAATTTCTAAAATTGAGAAATTTAAAGATAAAACAAAAGAAAAAAATTTAGAATATCTATCTTACTGCGAGTTATTAATTGCTGCTCTTGTACCATCTATTGCACCTGGTGCAGATGATGATATAGCTAGAGTAAGTGAGCATTTAAGATCCAATCCTGCTTTATTAACTAGTCAAGCTATGGAAGAAGATATTAAAAAATGTATTTTAAAGCGTGTAAGATTAGACCAAAATGAGATAAAACAAAAAATCAGTGCCTTAGATGAGATTTTAAACAATTTAAATAAACAAATTCAAGATTTTGCTAATACTCTTTTAGATAATGGTAGTAGTCTTGATAGTGCGATTTTTGAGATAAATAGCATAACTAGCTATGATGAATATAATGCTATTAGACAAAAACTACAAAATACATCAAATTCGCTTCGTAGTGAAATTTCGGCTATGGGGTTAAAGCTTAGCGATGATAGCAAGATAATTAATGGATTAAAAGAGCGTATAAAAGAGCTTGAAGAGATGATGAAACAAAGCAAGACCGATGAGCTAACAGGGGTTAATAATAAAAATAGCTTTGAGATAGAACTTGCTAATATCGAAGAGGATAGAGTAAAGTACGGTGTTGATTATAGCATTGTAGCTATTGGGATAAATTTACTAGATGAAATCAGGGCAAAATATGGAGCAAATGCCAAAGATGCAATCTTATCTACAATGGCTAAAATTGTACAAAATCGTTGTGTAAATGGAGAGTTTATAGCTAGAACAAATACAGATGAGTTTGTGATTTTGGTAGGTAATTTAGATAAAAATGCTACTAATAGCTTAGCTGAAATTATGATAAATGATATTAGTGGGTGTAAATTTAGATATAAAGATGAGCATATAATAGTAAGTGCAAGTTGTGGAATTGCTACACGCTCAGAGTGCAATAGTCAAAATGAGATGCTACAAAGGGTAAATTTAGGGTTGCAAACAGCTAAAAATGAGGGGATAAATTGTATACGAGCACTTTGATGGATTATGAGGTATTTTTAAATAAAAAGCCATTATATTATGATGAGATTGATTATGCTAGATTTCCTAGGATATTTAATGCAGTTAAATTACACTTAAATTTACCACCTATAATCCATATAGTAGGCACAAACGGCAAGGGAAGTACAGGTAGATTTTTAGCTCAAATTTTAGCTGGAGCTGGTAAAAAAGTTGGACATTATACTAGTCCGCATATTTTTGATTTTAGCGAGAGATTTTATAGTAGTTTTGAAGAAATTGATAAATTTAGATTAAATTTAGCTCATAATAGACTTTTAGATATTTTTAGTTTGCTTAATAATACCAGTGAAATAGTAGAGAGTTTAAGCTACTTTGAGTGGGCAACATTGATGGCCGGGGTAATTTTTGAGGGGTATGATTTTTTAATTTTAGAGGCTGGAATGGGTGGAGAATATGATGCGACAAATGCCTTTGATAAGTCTCTTAGCATATTTACCCCTATTGGTCTAGATCACATTGATATGCTTGGTAGTACGATAGAAGAAATTGCTAAAACTAAACTTAATTCAATGCAAAATCAAGCATTAATTAGTAGTGAGTTTGCCTGTATGGAGTTAGCAAATCAAATCGCTAAGCAAAAAAGTGTAAGATTAATAAAGCAAAGTGAAATTTATGCTAAAGAGATTCAAAATTATGCTATTAAATTTAATTTACCAGAATTTTTAAGAGCAAATTTAAGCTTAGCAGTAAATGCAGCCAATATTTTAAATATAGATAATTTAGCCCAAATCATATCAAATTTAGGCGCCTTAACTTTGCGTGGCAGATGTGAAAAGATAAAGTCAAACCTTATAATCGATGTTGGACATAACGCTCACGCCGCTAAGGCTATAGCTCAAAATTTGCAAAATATAGGCTGGAGAGAGGTGAATTTAATATATAATGCCTTTGATGATAAGGATATCTTTGGCGTTTTATTAAGCTTAAAGCCTTTTATTGGTAAAATCCATATTTATAATTATAAAAGCTATAGTAGAAAATTAGCTACACATAAGATAACTCAAATTGCCAAAGATCTTGGTATTACATGTTGTGAGTTTACAAATTTAGATGAAAATGAAAAATATTTAGTCTTTGGTTCATTTATGTTAGTAGAAAATTTCATTAAGGAAGAGATTGAAAGATAAGATTGTCGTTACTATAACTGATGTCAATGGCTCTAGAAATTATTTATTAAGCCAGGTTTTAAAGAGAATTTTTATATATATTGTTGCAATTTTATTGCTTATTTTTGTTCTTGGTGGGCTATATATGGGATATTTGCAAGATGAGACAAATGTCCTAAGAGAGACCAAAGAAGAGCTAATAAGTAGTAGTAAAAATTTAAGTTTAGAGTATGAAGAGATGAAGTCTAAGCTTTCAACCAAAGAAGAGGAGTTGATGGCTATAGAAGATAAAATTTCATTTTTAGAAGAGCAAATCGGGCTAAATGATGACTCAAATAGTACTACAATTGATGATAGATTAGAGCAGATCAAGCTTACTGTTGAGCAACAAAATATAATATTTTCAATGATTCCAAATGGCAAGGTAATAGAAGATGGCGGTATTACAGCAGCATTTGGTTGGCGAACTCATCCAGTGTTAGGACATAAGCATCTTCACCAAGGAATTGACCTTAGAGCGCCAATTGGAACTCCAGTGTATGCTCCAGCAGATGGAGTGGTACAAGTGGCAGGATTTAATGTAGTTGGTGGATATGGATATTTAGTAGTTTTAGAGCATAATTTTGGCTTTAAGACTAGATTTGCCCATCTATCTAGAAAAGATGTAGTAAAAGAGGGGCAGTTTGTTAAAAAGGGCGATCTAATAGGCTATAGTGGAAATACTGGTATAAGCACCGGTCCGCATCTGCACTATGAGATAAGATTTGTGCAGCGGCCACTTGACCCAGCAAATTTTATCAACTGGAGTCGAAAAAACTATGAAGAAATATTTGAAAAGGAGAAGCGAGTAACATGGCAGTCTTTAGTAAAGGCAGTAGCAAATTTAACTCTGAAACAACCATAATATCAGAAGGCGCATATATAAAAGGCGAGTTAGCCTGCGGTTCAGTTTTGTATATTGAAGGTCATGTAGATGGCATGATAAAATCAAATAATACAGTAGTAATTGGTAAAAATGGTAAGGTTACAGGAATAATATCAGCTAATAAAATTGTAGTAAATGGTGTTTTTGAAGGTAATGTAGATGCAGATTCAGTGGAGATTTTAAGCGGTGGATTTGTGTTAGGTGATGTTTGTTCAGGTAGCTTTAGCATAGAAAATGGTGGTAGATTTGATGGCAAAAGCTCTCTTAAAAAGCCAAATTCAATGCAATCGCTAGAGAATTTTGAGATAATTGACACAGAGGAAAGTGGTGCAAGCAAAGATATATGAGTTTTTTAAAGCTCATAGGGATAAATTTAAAATATTAATAGTAAGCGACGATAAGAGCGCTTCTAAGGCTTACGCCGCAGCGACTTATGCTGGGCGTGAGTGTTTTGTAATGCCTGATTTTAGAGCTAAAAGAGGCGATGATTTACGGGCATTTAATAGTGAGCTTTTAGATATTAGTAAAGCTTTAAGCAGCTTTTGGCAAAGTTCTAATTCAAATAAACTTTTAATAACTCCATTTCGAACAATCCTACATAAATTACCAAGCGCTAATCAATTAAGAGTGAAAAATATAAATTTTGCCGATACAATTGATTTAAATAGTTTTAAAAACGAAATGCTAGCTTATGGATATACTTTTGTTGATATTGTCGAAAGTAGGGGAGAGATTAGGATTAGCGGAGATATTATTGATATTTATAGTGTAGCTGATGAGTGGCCGTGTAGAATTTTACTTGATATTGATCTAGTTGAGAGTATTCGCAGATTTGACCCAGCTACGCAAAAAAGTATAAAAGATGAACAAAGCATCACTATTACGCCATATGTAGCTGCGCTTGATCAGAGTGAATTTAATAATGCATTAAAGAGTGCTGAGCATATAGAGTCAAATTCTCTTACGCATGATCTAAATTCATTTGGATTTTGGGTAATTGATGGATTTATAAATTATTTAGAAGAGTTTGAGGCTGTGCGTGATGGAGATATAGATTTTGATGAGTGCGAGATGGATATAAGCGCTCTTGAGGCGGTAACAATCTTACCTTTAGCAAAATCATATAGGCCATTTGAAGGCAAGATAAATAATGAACTAATTAATTTTCACAAAGATAAAAAAATAGATATTTTAAGCTCTAATGAGAGTGCTTTTAGAGCATTGGGGCTTGATATTAATTTAAATTTAAATTTTATTCAAAGCGACTTAATACTAAATCTAATAAGCAAAGATGAGTTAATAATTAGCCTAAATCAGCCGATTTCACGTCAAAAAAGACGTAAGGCTAGTATTGTCTTAGATGAGTTAAAGATTGGAGATTTTGTCGTTCATAGCGAGTATGGAATTGGTAAATTTACTGGTCTTGAGCTAATAAGAGTGCTTGGTAGTAGCAAAGAATTTGTTGTTTTAACTTATCAAAATAATGATAGATTACTCTTGCCAACTGAACATTTAGATATGATTGATAGATATATTGCTGGAAGTGGAGCAGTAGTTAACCTAGATAAGCTTGGCAAGGCTAGTTTTGCAAAGCTTAAGCAAAAAGTCAAAGAAAAACTCTTTATCATTGCTAGCAAAATCATTACTTTAGCAGCAAAGCGTGAGTTAATCGAAGGTGTTAAAATAGAAGCCAATACAGCTGAATTTGCTAAATTTCAAATGGAAGCAGGCTTTTGCTACACTAGTGACCAAGATAGAGCTATAAATAGCATTTTAAGCCATTTAAAAAGTGGCAAGGTTATGGATATGCTCTTAAGCGGCGATGTCGGTTTTGGCAAAACTGAAGTGGCGATGAATGCGATATTTGCCTGTGTTAAGAGTGGATTTCAAGCGCTATTTTTTGTGCCTACTACCCTGCTTTGTGCTCAGCACTACAAAAGTTTACAAGAGAGGCTAAGTAAATTTGATATTGATGTAAGACGACTAGATAGATTTAGTAGTACTAAAGATAAATCACGCTTGCAAGCTGATTTAAGAGATGGCAAACCACTTGTAGCAATTGGAACGCATGCTTTGCTTAGTGTACAAAGTGCAAATTTAGGACTGATAATAATCGATGAAGAGCATAAATTTGGTGTAAAGCAAAAAGAGAAACTAAAGGAATTTAGTGAGCATTCTCATCTATTATCAATGTCAGCTACACCGATTCCACGAAGTCTAAATATGGCGTTAAGTAGCATAAAAAGCTATTCTACATTAACAACGCCGCCGCTTGATAGGCTAGATGTTAGAACCTTTGTTAAAGAGTGGGATAGAGGGCTAATTAAAGAGGTTATAATGCGTGAAATTCGCCGTGCTGGGCAAATTTTTTATCTTCATAATAAAATTGCTGATATGCCTAGTATTGAACGTGAGCTAAAGCAGATTGTACCGACTTTAAAAATTTTAACTCTTCATAGTAAAATTGATGCTAAAACTAGTGAAGATGAGATGATTAAATTTGCTAATGGTGAGTATGACTTGCTTCTTTGTACTAGTATTGTAGAAAGTGGAATTCATATACCAAATGCAAATACTATAATAATAGATGAAGCTAATAAATTTGGTATTGCTGATCTGCATCAGTTGCGTGGTAGAGTTGGTAGGGGTGCTAAGCAGGGATTTTGCTACTTTTTGGTTGAAGATAGGCAGAGTTTAAGCGATGAAGCGATTAAACGACTTGTAGCACTAGAGTCAAATTCATTCTTAGGTAGTGGCGCCTTATTAGCTTATCATGATTTAGAGATTAGGGGCGGAGGCAACCTAATTGGCGAGGCGCAAAGTGGCCATATAGAGGCTATTGGTTACTCTTTATATCTTAAAATGCTTGAAGATGAGATAAATTTACTTTTAAATAAAGATAAGAAAAACGATACTCAAGTCGATATAAAGCTAAGCGTAAATGCATTTTTAAATAGTGAATTAATTGCTGAAGATAGGCTACGACTTGAACTTTATAGACGACTTAGTAAATGTACTGAGGTAAGCGAAGTTTATGAGATTGGTGGTGAGATTGAAGATAGATTTGGCAAGCTTGATGTTTATACTAAACAGTTTTTAGATATTATTGCTATTAAGATTATGGCTGCTAAGCAAGAATTTAAGCATATTAGTAACTATGAACAAAATATAACATTAACCAAAATCGCTGGAACAAAAGTTGCTTTGAAATCACCAAGCAAAGACGATGATGATGTCTTGGCTGAAATTTTGAGCTATTTAAGGAAAAATAGATGATGGTTTCAAGCGTTTCATACTATCAGCCAAATTACATGGTAGATAATCAACAAACTGATGCAAAAACAGGCGATCAAGAGAGCCATAGGCATAATAATCAAACTCAAACGGAGTTAAAAAAGAGATATAAACATGAGTTAAGTCAAGAGCAAAAGCTTCAAGTAGTAGAACTTCAAAAGCGAGATATAGAGGTTCGCAATCATGAAGCAGCTCATATGGCAGCAGGTGCTGGACTAACTACTGGAGCTACATATAGCTATCGCAGAGGTCCAGACAATAAGCTTTATGCAGTAGGCGGAGAGGTCGGTATAGATACATCGCCAGCTAATACAGCCCAAGAAACATTAAAAAAAGCCGCTCAGATTAAGCGAGCAGCTCTAGCTCCAGCTCAGCCTAGTCCAGCAGATCTACAAGTAGCAGCAACAGCTACAAATATGGAGATTGATGCTAAGATTGAAATTCAAAATGAATTACTAAAAGAGCAAAAGCAAGATAAGCAAAATGATGATAAAACTCAAAGTAATAAATATCAAACTGAGCAAAATGAGTCAAATTTAATTCAACATATTTATCAAAATAAAAATAATCCATATGCGCAATATGATTATAGCTCTAGAGTAATAGGACTATTTTAATGAAAATAAAATGGAAAAATACCTATGCAGCACTTGTACGAGATGGCAAGTTAAGACCGGTTAGAGATATTGCTAAAATTGAACTTGATAGTTTTGTAAATTTGCAAAGTCAAATAGAACAGCTTGAGCTTAATACAATTAAATTTATTGAGCACGGAGTGATAAATCATGCACTTTTGTGGGGCGAGAGGGGTTGCGGGAAATCTAGCCTTGTGCGTGGAATATTTTGTAAATTTATGGATAAAAACTTGCGTTTAATCGAGATAAGCGCTAGAGAGCTAAAAAGTTTGCATAAAATCCTTGATAAAATAAGAGATAAGAAAAAGTATAAATTTATAATTTTTTGTGATGATTTTGGATTTGAAAATGGGGATAAGGCTCTAATTGAGCTTAAAAGCCTCTTAGAAGGCTCGATTGAATCTCCGCCAAGTAATGCAATATTTTATGCTACAAGCAATTTAAAGCACTTAGTAAGAAGCCGCCCAAATAGCGACAATTATATTGTTGAAAAAGAAAATAGTAGAGAGAATTTAAGCCTAGCTGATAGATTTGGATTGCACATTAGCTTTTATGAGCTTAGCGTAGATGAGTATATGGATATTGTTTATAATCTTTTTAAAGGGTGCGATATAGATAAAAATCGCCTAAAAACTCAAGCGCTTGCTTTTGCAGCTAGTAAGGGCGTAAGAAGTGCAAGAAACGCTAAACAATTTTGGCAAAATACAAAGGATGATATTGAGAAGCTCTGAGCTGTTTTTAGCACTTGATAGGGTTTGTGAGTTTGATTTTAATGCTAATAAATTTTGGTGGCCAAAATATGGAACATTTTGGGTTATTATTGGCGCAATATTAACTCAAAATACCAAATGGACAAATGTAGAAAAATCGCTATTAAATTTAGAAAATGCCAATATTTTAAGCTTAGAAGATGTAGCAAATTTAGATATTTTAAGCCTTAGTGAATTGATTAAGCCAAGTGGATTTTATAACACTAAAGCAAAAAGACTAAGCGCACTTTGTAAGAATATTGTAGCTAAGTTTGGCACTTTTGATGATTTTGCTAGTAGTGTAAGTTTTGAGTGGCTTATATCGCAAAAGGGATTAGGACTTGAGAGCGTCTATTCTATCTTATGTTTTGGATGTAGGCGTGAAGTGATGGTAGTAGATAACTATACCAATAGGATTTTTGCAGCTCTTGGCTATGAGTTTGAGAGCTATGAAGAGACTAGAGAGTGGTTAGAGGCTATAGATAGAAATGAGATATATAAATATTTAGGCAATATAGATGATAATGAATTATTTTGTCGCTATCATGGAGTTATTGTTGAGTTTTGTAAAGCACATTTAAAATGTAATAAATTTGATAATTTTGCCTTAAATTTATTTAATGAGCTTAGCTAATTAATTTTTATAACCATTATAAAAGAAGAGTATAAGAAGTCAAATTCTTAAAATATTAAATTTAACATCAATTTAACAAATATTATATAAAATTGCGAAATAAATTTATAAATAAGGAAATAAAATGAAAAAATTTAGCATAATCGCAGTTTTAGCTCTAGCAATTGGTGCAAGTGCTTCAGGTTTTACAGGTGGTAATGCACCAGCTAATCAAGGCGGATTTTTAGGTGGTCATTCAGGTGCAAATAGCGTAAAAGCAGCACTTGATGCATGGGATGATACGCTAGTAACAGTTAAAGGAAAAATCGTAAGTCAAGTAGCACATGAAAAATATAAATTTAGTGATGGCAAAGATACAATTATTATTGAGATTGATGATGAGGATTGGGGCGGTTTAAGTGTTGGTCCAGATGAGATTATTACAATACATGGCAAAGTTGATGGCAATACCGTTAGAGCCAATGAAATTGATGTAAAAAGAATCACAAAATAATCAAAATACAATCCCCCAAAAGCTAATAATACAAGCTTTTGGGTAATTTAAATTTAAACTTAGTAAAATTTAGTTAAAATTCACCCCTAAATTATTAAAAAAGAAAAAAGTAATGCAAAATATCTTAAATTCTATGAAAAATATAGCTATTGTAGGTTTTAGTCCAGATTCCAATAAAGCTAGCAATCATGTAGGCAGCTACTTGATAGAGCAGGGTTTTAATGTATTTGCCATCTATCCAAAAAGTATAGAGATAAATGGACGCCAAACTTATCAAAGTCTAAGCCAAATCAAACAAGATATAGATACTGTAGTGGTTTTTAGAAAGGCTGAATTTGCTACTAGTATAGTAGAAGAGGCGTTAAGTTTGGGTGTGAAAAATGTATGGCTTCAGTTAGGGATTATAAATGATGAGGCTAAGCAAATTGCACAAAATGCGGGATTAAATTTCATACAAGATGCCTGTATAATGATAGAGTATAAAAGGTTTAAAAATGATAAGTCTAAATAAAATTATCCAAGCTAAGCGTAATATTGATGGATTTGTGGCTAAAACTCCATTTGGCTTTGCTCCAAAGCTAAGCAAGATAGTTAATGCTAATATATATCTTAAAAAAGAGAATTTGCAAATCACAGGAGCTTATAAAGTAAGGGGAGCTTTTAATAAGATTGCAAATTTAGATCAAGATGCTAAAAAGTGCGGAGTAGTAGCTGCAAGCGCAGGTAATCATGCTCAAGGTGTGGCAATTAGTGCAAAGCATTTTGGAGTAAAAGCTATAATTATTATGCCAGAGGCTGCGCCACTTTCAAAGGTAGCTGGAACAAAGGCTTTAGGCGCTGAGGTGATACTAAAGGGTGATAATTTTGATGAAGCTTATGCATATGCTTTAGAATACGCTAAAGAGAACAATATGAGTTTTATTCATCCGTTTGATGATGAATTAGTCCAAGCAGGTCAAGGAACAATAGCTTTAGAGATGCTTGATGAGGTTAGCGATTTAGATTATATTGTTGTACCAGTAGGTGGCGGAGGTTTAATTAGTGGCGTAGCAAGCTGTGCTAAGCAGATTAATCCAGATATCAAAATTATCGGAGTGAGTGCAAAGGGTGCGCCAGCTATGTTTGAGAGTTTTAAAGATAAATGTCAACATAATTCAAAAAGCGTTCGAACTATCGCTGATGGAATTGCTGTAAGGGATGCAAGTCAGATTACTCTATCACATATTTTAGAGTGCGTAGATGAGATGGTGCAAGTAGATGATGAAGAGATAGCAAATGCGATTTTGTATCTTTTAGAACAACAAAAGATTATGGTAGAAGGTGCTGGGGCAGTATCTGTGGCTGCTATTTTAGAGGGTAAATTTAATTTTAAAAATGGCGCTAAGATTGGAGCTATTTTAAGTGGTGGTAATATCGATGTACAAACTCTAAGTGTTATAATAGAAAAGGGCTTGTTAAAAAGCCATAGAAAGATGATAATAAATGTAACATTGATAGACAAACCAGGTGCTCTTATGGGGCTAGGTGATGTACTTAGGAGTGCTGGAGCAAATATTGTTAAGATTGATTATGATAGATTTTCAACCAAGCTAAGCTATGGCGATGCTAAGATTACGATAACTTTAGAGACTAAAGGCAAAGAGCATCAAGATACGATAGAAAAAGCATTAAAAGATGCTGGTTATGAGTTTACTCAAGAGTTTTAATTTATTTTGAGCTAAATTTGGATTTTAAATTTAGCTCTTATTAGCTATTTTATTAGCTACGCTTTTATTTGTTACTTTTTTAACTTCATCAAAACTAGCATTTTGGATATTTTCAAAGCTTCCAAAATAATTAATTAATTTAATTATAGAGCCTTTTGATATGCCCAAATTTGCTAGTTGACTACTTTGTATATCATTTTTATGTCTCATTTTTTGATGAAAACTAATAGCAAATCTATGCGCCTCATCACGCAGACGCTGAATAAATTGAAGCTTAATATCATTTGAATTTAGACTAAACTTACCTATATTTGTATAGATTTTATCATTTGCCTTGCCTTTAGCACGATGTGCTTTAGCATCAATTTTTTCTTTAGAAATTGCGATTATATCGACATTTGCACCGCTACTTTTAATAATTTCGTTAGCTAAATTTAGCAGTGCATCACCTCCATCTATAATCCATAAATCTGGCGCTGATGATTTATCAAAGCTTTTGGCTCTATGAGTTAGCATCTGCTTCATCTGGTCGTAGTCATTTATATTTTGGAGATGCATATGACGGTATTTTGCCTTATTAAATTCCTTGTTTTCCCATACAACCATAGCTCCAACTGGATTAGAGCCAAATAGATGAGAGTTATCAAAAATTTCAATTGTTAGCGGTAGATTATTTAGTCCAAACATCTCTTGAATCTCTCTTGCTAGAGTATAATCATTTGTTTTGATATGTTTTTTGATTAGTTCTATAGCATTTTGATAAGCGATATTTGCCAACTCTTTTTTTTCACCTATTTTTGGATTAATAATTTGAAATTTTTTAGCATGTCGTGAGTTTAAAATATTTTCTAAAATTTTAGCATCTTTAAGTTCTACATATGTATAAATTTTAGTTGTGCTAACTGGTTGATTAATATCAAAAGCATCTAAAATCATTGAATAGTATAAGGTCTCAAGATCTGATTCTACCATATCTTTAGCTGGTTTTATGGTATGAGTAGATGCGCATACTCTGCCATCACGTATGCTAAACCTTACCCCGCAGACAAAACTACTACTAATATTTACGCTAATTACTTCAAAATCTTCTAGTTTAGCTAGGTCTATTTGAATTTTGATAGCAGTATCATTGATTGCTTTTATTTGATCTCTGATTTTAGCAGCCTCTTCAAAGTTTTCATTTTGAGCTAAATTTAGCATTATTTTTTCTAAATTTGGTATTAATAATTGTGGGTTTTTAATCTTTTTTATCGCTTCATATATAATTTTATTATACTCTTCTTTACTAATTAGCCCAAGACAAGGAGCATTACAACGCCCGATTTGATAGAATAAGCAACCCTTTTTTTCTTTTAGACAAGATTTTTTTTGCACTAGTTTAAACTCTAAATATAAGGCCTCTAAAATTTCATTAGCACCTCTAAAAAATGGACCAAAATACTTAATATTGGAACCTTTAAGCACCTTTCTAGTGATTTCAAATCTAGGAAAATCATCGCTTAAATCTACGCAAATATATGGATATGTCTTATCATCTCTAAGTAAAATATTATATTTTGGATGAAGTTGTTTGATAAATGAGTTTTCTAGTATTAGCGCATCTTGTTCGCTTGAGGTTGTGAGCCACTCTATATGTACAGCTTCGCTTATCATTTTAGATATTCTAGGGCTTAATCTTGGGCTAGGTGATCCATCGGCACTAAAGTAGCTTTTAACACGATTTTTTAAATTTTTAGCCTTGCCAACATATAAAAGTTTTGAATTTTTATCAAAATATTGATAAACTCCAGGATTATTTGGCAGAGATTTTAGTTCATCGGTTAGCATTTATAGACTCTCTAAACTTTTCAAAAAGTGTATAAATTTGCTCATCTTTTGCATAATTTTTAAACCCTCCATCGCTTCTTTCTAGAAATATAGGTTTTTGTTGCAGTGATACTTCTTGAAAATTTTTTAGCTTTGTGATAAAAATTACTACATTATTAATTGGCTCTAATGCGCTATTTGGAGTATTGCTTACATAAGTGTTTAATAGGTTTTTTATCTGAAATTTGATACTATCGTGATTTAGTTCAAATTTGGCAAGCGGATGCACTACGGCGATAAATTGAGTTTTATCTTTTTGATAGGTAAATTTAATAAGCCTGCTTTTAGCTACGCCTAGTAAATTTAGTAGATTCCTTGCCTCTTTAGTGGCTTTTAAATTTTTATATTTAGGATCGTTTATAATATGATTAATAATCTCAAAACTTTGCATTTGGCTATTATAGCTGTTTTTTGCTTAATTTTTTTAGTAGGGTGTGGATATAAATCTGATCCATTTTATACAGATTCGCAGCAAGAGATTAAAGCTAATTGATTTATCAGCCAAATTTAGATAGACTTGCGTAAATTTAATTTTAGGATGAGTTATGAAAAATGCAGATATTTTGGTGCTAGATTTTGGCTCGCAATATACTCAGCTAATTGCTAGAAGACTTAGAGAACAAGGAGTTTATACCGAGCTTGTGCCTTTTAATGTTAGTATAGATGCTATAAAAGCTAAAAATCCAAAAGGGATAATTCTAAGTGGCGGCCCAGCAAGCGTATATGATGAGAATGCGTATTTTTGTGATGATGCTGTTTTTGAGCTTGGACTTCCGATTTTAGGTATTTGCTATGGTATGCAGCTAATCGCTCATAAAAATGGCGCAAATGTAGCTCCAGCTGCTCATAAAGAGTATGGCAAAGCAAATATTGAAATTATAAAAGAGTGTGAGTTCATGAGTGGAGTGGAGAATAATAGCATTGTATGGATGAGCCACTCTGATAAGGTAAATGAGTTGCCAAATGGCTTTGAAGTGATTGCAAAGAGTCAAAATAGTGAGTTTTGCGTATTTGGTGATTTTGAGCGTAAAATTTATGCTATGCAGTTTCATCCAGAGGTAGCTCATAGCGAGTTTGGTAGTGTGATGCTTAAAAACTTTGCTAAGATTTGTGGATGCGAAAGCACATGGAATATGGGTAGCTTTGCTAAAACTCAAATTGCTGCGATTAAAGAAAAAGTAGGTAATGATAAAGTTCTTTGCGCAGTAAGTGGAGGTGTGGATAGTTCAGTCGTAGCAGCGCTTTTAGCAACTGCAGTGCCTGAGAATTTAATAGTTGTGTTTGTAGATAATGGTCTTCTTCGTGCAAATGAGGCTAAACAAGTTGAAGAGATGTTTAAACTAAAACTTGGAGTAAATTTAATCAGCATTGATGCAAGTGATCTATTTTTAGGCCGTTTAAAAGGGGTAACTGATCCAGAGACAAAACGCAAAATCATTGGAGAGACATTTATTGAAGTTTTTGATGCTGAAGCTAAAAAGCACTCTAATGTAAAATATCTAGCTCAAGGAACCCTATATACTGATATTATAGAAAGTAGTGTAGTTGGCGCATCTAAAACTATTAAAAGTCATCATAATGTAGGCGGGCTACCTGATTGGATGAAATTTGAACTTATTGAGCCTTTAAGAGAGATTTTCAAAGATGAGGTTAGAGCGCTTGGATTAGAGCTTGGCTTAAGTCGTGATGTGGTATTCCGTCACCCATTCCCTGGTCCTGGCCTTGCTATTCGCATTATGGGTGAAGTAAATGAGCCTAGCTTAGAACTACTTAGAAAAGCTGATGTAATACTGCGTGAAGAGTTAAAAAGTAGCGGTTGGTATGATAAGACTTGGCAAGCATTTTGTGTACTTTTAAATGTAAATTCAGTAGGTGTAATGGGTGATAATAGAACATATGAAAATGCTGTTTGTATCCGTGTAGTAGATGCAAGCGATGGTATGACAGCAAGCTTTTCAAGATTGCCATATGATCTATTAGAAAATTGTAGCCGCAGGATTATTAACGAAGTAAGTGGAATTAACCGCGTAGTCTATGATATAAGCTCTAAACCACCTGCGACAATTGAGTGGGAGTAATTTAAAGTTATCATAAGTGATTAAAATAAGGCCTTTTTGACTTTAAAATTGTAACAATACCATTTTATTATTGCATATAATAAGTTATGGAAAATTATTCCTCTTTTTTTAAAACAACAAATTTAAAAAAGGAGGATTGCTTAATATCTAATATTCATATGGTTGATACAAAAAGTATCATATTGATAAATTATGAAAAATTGTATATATAATTTCTTAAAGACTAGACTTAATAAATAATATTGAAGCTTAAATTAAAGTAGAATTAGCGTATATAAGCAGCATTAAAATAATTTATGAAAATTTCTTTTGATAATAAGAGATATATTCACAGAATATTTTTAAAACATATTGACAAATATCTATTTATTATATATAATAACACATAGATAAATTTCTATACGAGGTGAACTTATGAAAAATAAATATATTGAAACTGCTGAAATATTTAAGGCATTTTGCGATGAGAATAGAATAAAAATACTTGAAATGTTACAAACAGGTGAAAAATGTGGTTGTAAACTTCTTGAAGAATTGAATGTTAAACAGCCTACGCTTTCGCATCATATGAAAATTCTTTGCGATTCTGGTGTTGTAATTGGTAGAAAAGAGGGTAAATGGACGCATTATTCTATATCAAAGCAGGGTACAAAAATCGCATTAGAAACTTTACACAAATTAATAAATTTGAAGTAGCATAAAAGCTGTGTTATAAATAATTTGACATAGCTTATATAGCAATAATACATAGATATTTTTCTATTTATAGAGGTTTTTATGGAAATAATTAAAACGATATGGGACTTTTTTCAAAATCAAGTCTTGGGTATGAAATGGTTAAATGAGCTGATAGAAAATATGTTATTAACCTTTGGTCTTAATGTGAGCGGTAAAATTGGCGGTAGTGTTCAGTTCTTTTTGTATGATACGATTAAGATTATGATGCTTTTGAGTGTATTGATTCTAATTATTTCATATATTCAAAGTTATTTTCCACCAGAAAGAAGTAAACGCATACTTAGTAGATTTCACGGAATTGGTGCCAATATTGTTGCAGCGCTTTTAGGAACTGTAACTCCGTTTTGTTCTTGTTCATCAATTCCTTTGTTTATTGGTTTTACAAGTGCAGGACTTCGGCTTGGAGTAACATTTTCGTTCCTTATTTCTTCACCTATGGTTGATTTGGGCTCGCTTGTTTTGCTTATGAGTATTTTTGGATGGAAAGTTGCTATTACCTATGTTATAATCGGTCTTATTATAGCTATTATAGGTGGTGCGTTGATTGAAAAATTGCATCTTGAAAATCAAGTTGAAGAATATATAAGACAGGGCAAGTCGTTTAATGTTTTACAAGAGGAATTACATTTTAAAGATCGTATAAGATATGCTTGGGAGCAGATGTTAATAATCGTAAAAAAAGTATTTTCTTATGTTATTATAGGTGTTAGTATAGGTGCTATAATTCATAATTGGATTCCTGAAAATTTAATTGTTAATTTACTAGGTAGCGAAAATCCACTAGGTGTAGTTATTGCAACTATTGCTGGGGTTCCGATATATGCAGATATTTTTGGTACAATTCCTATTGCCGAAGCACTACTTTTAAAAGGGGCGCAACTTGGTGTTGTTCTTTCGTTTATGATGGGTGTAACAACTCTTTCTCTTCCATCAATAATTATGCTCCGTAAAGCAGTTAAACCGAAGCTACTTGTAATATTTATTACGATTTGCACTATTGGAATTATCCTTGTTGGTTATTTTTTTAATGCTGTTCAAAATATAATTTTATAAATTTAAGAGGTATTTGCAATGATATTATTTAATTTTGGTAAGAAAAATAAAGAAACAAAAGCTTCAACTTGTAGTTGCGATGGTGGATGTGCTGTATCTAAAACAACAGAAACAAAAAATAATAGCTACAATAAAGCAAAAGATGAGATATATTGTGTAAAGATTTTAGGAGCAGGTTGTGCATCTTGCCATCAACAATATCAAAACGCAAAAAAAGCTGTAGAAAATATTGGACTTAATGTTGAAGTTGAATATATAACCGATATGCAAAAGGTTATGGAATATGGCGTTATGAGTGTTCCAGCACTTGTTGTAAATGATAAGGTTGTTTCAACTGGTAAGGTTCTTAAAGCAGCAGAGGTTGAAAAGCTATTTTACAAACTAGGGTTTTAGGTGATATTATGAAAAAGAAAGTAGCCTTTATTTGTATTCATAACTCTTGCCGTAGTCAAATTGCAGAAGCTCTTGGAAAATATTTTTTGAGCGATAAATATGATTTTTATTCAGCCGGAACGCAAACAAAGCCTTATATTAATCAAGATGCTGTTAGACTTATGAAGTTGCTATATGGAATTGATATGCAAAAGAAGCAGTATTCAAAGGCTATAGATAAGATTCCTATGCCAGATATTGCAATTTCTATGGGGTGCGATGTTGGTTGTCCGTTTATTGGAAAGGACTTTGATGATAATTGGAATTTGCCAGATCCTACAGGAAAAACAGATGATTATTTTATTGAAATAATAAAATGTATTGAGAAAAAGATAAAGAGTTTATCTTAAAAACTTAAATTGGTATTAAAAAAATTTTTATTGACTATAAAAATTTTAGTTTTACAGTAAGACTTAAATACTATAATTGTAAATTTATATGCTATTTATTTTTGAATATAAAGTGCCGATATTATAGATATATTGTTTTAAAGGAGCGTGTGTTATGTCTATGAAAGTAGATAGTTTATATTATAATCATTATGATGTTAAAGTGCATTATTCTCCTAAAACTCCACAAACACCATCATGGAAAAAGTTATATGAGGTTGTGGATGATTGTGTAAAAAGCAATAATGAAAATCCTAAAAGTGAAATCTACAAAGCTCATTGCAAGTTAGAGGAAACATATTACAATTCTTCTGTTAGTAATCGTGCAAGGTATAAGGATGCCGATTCACTAAAACAAGCACTTGGGAAAAAGTATCTATTTGGTGATGCATATAAGAATTATAGTTATGAACAACGGCGGGCAATGTATGAAAATGAATTAAATATGGCTATGTATGGTACATGTGGAAATATGAATGACCCACATTTAGATGGACCAGTTAAAGGAAATACTACTTCTGAACAAGCCACTTATAATCGAAAAATGGTAAATACTCAGATTAGTGCTATTCTTTCTAACGCAGGGTTAGATGTTAGCTTGCTTCATAATATGACATTTTCAATAGAACCATTTAATCATACTTTGAGTGTTTTTGGATTAGATGAGAAAACGAAAAGTATTGTCGAACAACTATTAAATAGTGATAATAACTCCATAGAACTGTTCTATCATGTTATGCAAAGCAATCGTTCTTTAATTGATGATTCTGTAATGGACAAGTATCGTGCTATTTGCGATTTTAAAGAAGTAACTGGCGAGGATTTAAGAACATATTCACAGACTAAAGATGGCTTTGTTGATGAAAAAGGACGTAATGCATTAGATGTTTATAAAAAAGCATTGGAAACAACAGATAGTATTCCTTCGCAGTTTAAATGTGCTGCTTTTGAAGTTTTTTCTAGTAATTTAAATGCTCTTATGGAAAAAGAGTTTGCAACTATTCCTGATATGAATTTACAAATTGGATTTTCAAATGGAGAATTACAAGATAGCGTGTTTAATACTGATATTATGAAAAGATTAAATTCATAATATAGCTTTATAGTGCATTTTAGTAAAATTCTAGTTGATTTAATTATTAGTTATGCTACAATATCATTGTGTTAATATTTTGGAAATATAAAATTTAGCAAGTCAAAATTATAACTTATTAAATTTGAATAATTGTTATAATTGTATTTTTGATATAAAAGAGTTAGTATGTTTGAAGCATTAATTGGCGATATAAATTTAGAAAAATATATGGGGCAGTGGCTGCAAATGGCAGCTAAACCAGCTTTTTTTCAAAATGGTTGTAATAAATCTTACGCTAAATATAAATTAGAGTATGAAGGGGATATGCCTATAGTTAAAGTTGAAAAT
>NZ_JAGCNF010000132.1 GCF_017646085.1 Campylobacter sp.
ATAAAAGATTTTCATATGTAAATTTAGAAAATCTTTTATAAAGATATCTATGAATATAATATTCCACTAACACTTGGAGCGCTTTGGCAAATTATTGGGGATAAGGAATTTTCTCATTTACTACTTCCGCCATACACACCAAAGACTCTACCGCCATTTGGGCAAAATATTTCTATGTTTGATGCTATCGATAAAGAAGATGTGTTATTATTTCATCCATATGAGAGTTTTGATCCTGTTACGCAGTTTATTAGAGAGGCAGCTAAAGATCCAAAGGTTATATCAATTAGAATGACCTTATATAGAGTGGAGAAAAACTCAGCTATAATTCAAGCATTAATAGATGCTGCTAATGAAGGCAAGCAAGTTACTGTAATGGTTGAATTAAAAGCGAGATTTGATGAGGAAAATAACCTTCATTGGGCAAAAGCACTAGAAAATGCTGGTGCGCATGTAATATATGGTATTACTGGATTTAAAGTACATGCAAAGGTTAGTCAAGTTATTCGTCAAGTAGGGGATAAGCTAAATTTCTATATTCATTTAGGTACTGGTAATTATAATGGTAGTAGTGCTAAGATTTATACCGATGTGAGCTACTTTACCTCTAGAGCTGATGTGGCAAAAGATACCACAACATTTTTTCATATTTTATCAGGCTTTAGTAAAAATCGCCGCTTAAATGGATTATCAATGTCACCAATGCAGATTAAAGAGCGTGTGATTGCAATGATCAAAAACGAAGCTAAAATGGGTAGCGAAGGTAGAATCATTGCTAAGATGAATGCGCTAGTAGATAGCGATGTAATAAAGGCGCTATATGAAGCTAGTAACGCTGGAGTACAGATAAATTTAATAATACGTGGTATCTGCTGTTTGCGTCCTGGAGTACCTGGAATGAGCGAGAATATAAAAGTTAGATCAATAATTGGCAAATACCTAGAACATGCTAGAATATTCTATTTTAAACACGCTAATCCTAAATTCTATATCAGTAGCGCTGATTGGATGCCAAGAAATCTTGAGCGTAGATTAGAGTTGATGACTCCAATTACTGACCCGGTATCTCAAGGTAAGTTAGGTGAAATACTGCGCTTGCAAGTTCAAGATAATGAGCTAGCATTTGAATTAGAAAGTGATGGCGAGTATCACAGCATAATAAAATCTGAAGGCGAAAAAGTAGTAAATAATCAAGAGTTTTTTGAAGGCTATCTAAATAAGATTTTCAAAACAATGAAAAAATCTAGTGACCAAGACAAAGTTCAAATTCTAGCCTCAAAACTATTTAAAGAGAGTTAATAGCCCTTGCTTTAGCAGGGCTATTTCAGCTATTATTTATAAGTTTTTTGCTAAAATTGGCCAATTTTAAATTCAAGGATATAATTAGCTATGAGCTGTCCCATGCGTACTTGCTTACCGTGCTATTTCTAAAGCTTTAAATAGTGATAAATTTACATTTTTAGCTAGATTACAACTCTCATTTGTTAGCGCTATATCCTATTTGGCTTTTGTAGTTACTTTTCCAGTGCATTGTAATTGTATATTTAAGCGAAAAACACGTATAACTCTATTAAAGCTAAAAAATTTCTATTGTAGTGATTTTAGTCAATTTTATAGATTTCACGGACTTCAACCGCCACTTGTTTTGTTTGAAATGCGCCCTTTATACAGCCAAATTAAATAAATTTAAAAATATATAATAAGGATAATAAAATGTCAAAAAGTTTCGTAACAGGATTTCCAAGAATTGGTGAGCAAAGAGAGCTTAAATTTGCTCTTGAGAGTTTTTGGGCTGGTAAAACTAGCTTTGGTGAAGTAGAAAAAGTAGCTACTGAGTTAAAAAAACGCCACTGGAACTATCAAATAGACGCAAAAGTAGATTTAATTAGCGTAAATGATTTTTCATATTATGATTTAATGCTTGATAATATTGTAACTTTTGGTGCTATCCCTCCACGTTTTGCTGGACTTAGCGGTTATGATTTATACTTCTCAATGGCTAGAGGAAATGCAAATAGTGTAGCTATGGAGATGACAAAATGGTTTAATACAAATTACCACTATATCGTTCCTGAGCTTAGTCGTGATATTAAATTTAGTCTAGATAGTAGCAAAATTATTGCTGAGTATAAAGAGGCAAAAGCTGCAGGTGTATTAAATGCAAAAATAAATTTAATTGGCCCTATAACATTCTTAGCTCTTAGTAAAACAACAGATGGTAGCAATGCGCTTGATCATTTAGATGCTTTAAGTAGTGAGTATGTAAAGCTAATTGCTGAACTTTCAAAACTTGATAATGAGATTATTATTCAAATAGATGAGCCAATATTTGTAACCGATAGAGCAAATGAGCTAGCTAGCAAAATAGTACCTATCTATGACGCGCTTGCAAGTGCTGCAAATAATGTTAAAATCATATTTATGACATATTTTGAACATGCTAATGAGGCTGTAGCTCAAGTAGTAAAAAGTAAAATTTGGGCTATAGGTTTGGATTTTGTTCATGCAGCTTGTCAAGAAGAAGCTTTAAAATTACTATCAAATAGCGATAAAGTGCTTTTTGCTGGATTAATAGATGGTAGAAATGTATGGGTAAGCAATCTAGATGCTAAAGCTGAAATTGTAAATAAAATCAAAGCATTTATCCCAGATGAACGCCTATATATCGGTACTTCGTGCTCACTTTTACATGTGCCATATACTCTAAAATATGAAGAAAATTTAAGTATAAAAGAGTGGTTAGCATTTGGTGTTGAAAAGCTTACAGAGCTTAAAATTCTAAAAAAATTAGTAAATGGTGGGGAATTTTGTGAAACTGGTAAATGCTTAATAGAGGCTAATCGTGCAGCAATTGCTTCTAGAAAAACTTCAGAGTTAATCAATGATATAAATGTTCAAAATAGGGTAAAATCTTTAACTAAATTTGATAGAGATACAGCTTATGAAGAGCGTATTAAAATTCAAAAAGAGGCTTTTAATCTACCTGATCTTCCAACTACAACAATTGGTAGCTTCCCTCAAACTCCAGAGTTGCGCCAAGTTCGTAACGCATATAAAAAATCTCTAATTACAAAAGAGTCTTATGAGAGCGAGATTAAAAAATATATTGATGATTGTATCAAATTTCAAGAAGATTGCGGTCTAGATGTATTAGTTCATGGTGAACCAGAAAGAAATGATATGGTTGAATACTTTGGTGAGCAGTTAAAAGGTTATGCTTTTAGTGCTAATGGTTGGGTTCAAAGCTACGGTAGTCGTTGCGTTAAGCCACCACTTTTATTTGGTGATGTAAGTCGTCCAGCACCTATGACAGTTGATTGGATTACATATGCTCAAAGCCGCACATCAAAAATAATGAAAGGTATGCTAACAGGCCCTGTAACTATCCTTAACTGGAGCTTTGTAAGAGATGATAAGCCAAGAAGCGAAATTGCTAAAGAGCTTGCACTTTGTATATATGATGAGATAGATGACTTGCAAAAAGCTGGTATTAAAATAATCCAAGTAGACGAGGCTGCGTTTAAAGAGGGATATCCACTTCGTAAAGAAAATATTCCAGCATATGAAAAATTCGCAGTTGATTGCTTTAAATTAAGCGTTTGTGCTGCTAATGCCTCTACTCAAATTCATACACATATGTGCTACTCTGAATTTAATGATATCATTAAAACAATAGAAGCAATGGATGCTGATGTAATTAGTATTGAAACAGCTAGAAGTGGCAATGAGCTTCTAAAAATATTTAAATCTGTAGGCTATAAACAAGAAGTAGGCCCTGGTGTATATGATATCCATAGTCCACGTATCCCTACGGTAGAAGAGATCGCAGCGCAAATCAATGCACTACTAGAGGTTCTACCTAAATCTCAGCTATGGATCAATCCAGATTGCGGATTAAAAACTCGTAAATGGCCAGAAGTAAAACCAAGTCTAGAAAATATGGTAAAAGCCGTTAAAATTGTTCGTATGAGCTAATTTATTTATAGAGCTAACTTTGGTTAGCTCTCTTAAGTAAATTTTGGAGTCATATGCTAAAAAATAAGATAAGACAAGGTAAATCTGGAATTGTTCTATATGGGCTTACACCTCCTAAGATTAGTTTAAGTCAAAGCGAGGCTAGTGAGATTGCGCAGCGCCAGTTGCAAAGGCTTGAGGGGATAAAGATCGATGGTCTAGTGATATATGACCTTCAAGATGAGAGTAATCGTAATTCTCAAAATAGAACATTTGAGTTTGTCCGTACGATAAAACCTGAAATTTATGCTAAAGATTATCTGCAAAATCGTTATGAAGCTGTAATATATAAGGCTGTAGGAAACTATGATAAAAATGAATTTAAAGAGTTTTTACTAAATCATAGTGATGCAGTTAGTGTATTTGTGGGAGCTAGTTCGGCTATTGATACGCCAAAGCTTAGTCTAAATGATGCATATAAAATGAAAAAGGAAATAGCTAGCAATTTAACACTTGGTGGTATATGCATTCCTGAGAGACACACTAAAAAACACGATGAAGATTTGCGTGTAGCATCTAAGCGTGTTAAGGGTTGTGAGTTTTTTATAACTCAAGCTGTTTATGATATCGAAACAGCAAAGCGATTTTTAGATGATTTTGCCAAACTTGGGATTAAGAATACTCCGATAATTTTCACATTTACACCGTGTGGTAATGAAAAAACATATGAGTTTATGCAGTGGCTTGGTATATCTGTAAGCAATCTATCTAAAAATAGAATTTTTGATAGTGATGATGCACTAGAGAGCTCAGTCGAGCTTAGCCTTGATATGTTTGAATTTTTGTATAAATATGGCACTGCTAAAGGTATTAGCGTAGGGGCAAATATTGAGAGTATCTCTACTAGAAAGGTTGAGATCGATGCATCAATTAGGCTACTTAAGGGAATTATCGCAATTGTAGAGAAAAACTCACTAGAAAATACAAAAAGCAAAATTCAAAGCGCTTCTAAATTTGATGAATAAATAATTTTTTTAATATAGATATTATATAAAATCATTTAAATTTATTGGATGATTTTATATAATCTAATATTAATATTATCTATTGATATCTATATATTTTAGTTTTGATGTTGTCGCATA
>NZ_JAGCNF010000133.1 GCF_017646085.1 Campylobacter sp.
AAAGTACAAAACCCATCAAAGCATCTTCTGCCATTGTAACTCTATCTTTTAAATCTACAATTTCAACAGCTTTTAAATAGATATCTCTTTTAACCATCATAAAAGCCAAATTCCATCTAGGATAATCTTTTTGTCTATAAATATAATTAGCATATTCTTCTAAAGACTCAAAACTATAATTATTTAAAGTTACCCCCCCCATATGCCAGCAGTATTTCCATCATAGTTATAAGCATTAAATTTAACAATATCATAATACCCATCTTTAGTAGCATTATATGCTATCTCACAAGCTTTTAAGTCTAAAAAATCATCTGAGTCCAAACTGATAATATATTTTCCTGTTGTCGATTTTAAGCCTTCACATCTAGCCAAAAATAAGCCTTTATTTTGATTATTTTTTATAATCTTTATTCTACTATCTTTTTTGGCATACTCTTTTACTAGATCTATACTTTTATCGCTTCCACAATCATCTACGATTATAACCTCTATATCTTTTAAAGTTTGGTTAATTACTGAATCTAGACACTCAGATATATATTTTTCTACATTATATACTGGAATTACTATTGATACTTTTGGGCTATTTTGCATTTTTCAACCTCTTAAACAACTCCATCCACTGTTTCATTACAACATCTTTGCTAAATTTACTTTTAACTATCTCTTTGCTTTTTGCTCCCATTTTAGCTCTTAGATTCTCATCACTCATTAGAGTTTTTAGTTTATTAGCATATTCATTAAGGTTATTATCTTCTATTAGATATCCACTTTTTTCATCTTCTATTATATCGCTTGGACCGGTTGCAATATCAAATGATATAGTTGGTAATGCGTAAGACTGAGCCTCTATAAGAACCATAGGAAGTCCTTCAAAATGGCTTGTCATAGCATATATGCTAGCACTTAGATACTCACTCTCTACATCTTTGGTAAATGGTTTTAATATTATAGAGTTGGTTAAATTTAGATCTTTTATCTTATTTTCTATCTTCTCTTTTAGCTCTCCATCACCTACAATATGTAGTTTCCAATCTTTAAACTCACTGCTATCTTGAATTAGCTTCCAAATATCTATTAAGCGAAGAAGGCCTTTTTCTTTTGATAGCCTACCTATGCTTACAACTACTTTTTGTGAGTAATTGGTATTTAAATTTGAGATATTTGGGAGGAAATTTGGAATGATATAAAAATTAGCATTTGGATATTTTGTTTTAAATTTATCAAGCTCTTTAGATGAGAGTAATACAAAATTTTGCAAACCATCTAAATCAAAATTTTTATAAATATCAAATTTTCCATGAATAAGTTTAATTACAGCACTATTTTTTAAAGTAAATTTACCATTGATAAAGCTATCACTATTATCAATAATAAAATCTGGCTCAATTTTTTTTGCTAATTTTATAAAACGCCTGCTCATTATTTTTATAATTATTCTATTTACAAATCTAACTAACGGCCTAGCTAATTCACGTAAAATTTTAAAAAATGGGTTTTTTACATTTGGTAAGGTGATTTCTTTAATATTAGATAATTTTATCAGTTCTATATTTTTACTATAATCAAATACTATATTTTTATTAGCATTGAATATGCTAGTTATATAAATTTTATAATTATTCACAAGCTCATTACTCAAATTTGCTACAACACGCTCCCTGCCACCAACTATACTTAAATCAGGAACAACTATCAATATTTTCTTCAAAATAATACACCCCTTAAAGTTGGCAAGTAAAATTAATAAGTTGAATCTTACCATATTTTGCTATAATTCAAGCTAAAAAAGGCTTAAAATGTTTCATATTATATTTAGTTCAGATGAGAATTATATCAAATATACAGCAGTACTCATAAATAGCATAATCAAAAATACAAATACAAATTTAAGCTTTAAAGATATATGCCAAACTGGAGGATTTAGCGCACCAAAAGATAGCTCATTTAGCAGCTATAAGGCTATTAATTTTGATGACTTAAGCAGTGAGCAAAAGCAAGAAGGCTATATCTTTCACATTCTTAGCGATAATATATCAAGCCAAACACAAAACAAACTAAATTCACTTCAAAACGAGCTTAACCAAATATATCCATGCCAAATTCTAACACACATAATAGATGATAAAGAATTTGCTAACTTTCCAATCTCAGGTGCAGCCCATAGTAATTTTTTAACATATTATAGATTAAAGCTTGAATCCTATCTAGACCCTAGCGTAGATAGATGCTTGTATCTAGATGCTGATATGCTGTGTTTGTTTGATTTACGTGAGCTTTTTGCTATTGATTTAGGGGATAATATTTTAGCCGCAGTAAATGATCCAGGTAGCAAAAAACGCAAAATGAAATATAAACAAAATAGCCAAACCATCACGCATAAATTTACAAATGACTATTTTAATGCTGGTTTTTTACTCATTAATACCAAGGCTTACAAACAAAATCAAATAGAGCAAAAATGTCAATCCCTAGCCCAAAATGCCACATATATCAAAGCTGCCGATCAAGACTTACTAAATGCCCTAATCCCAAATGATAAACTACTTAAACTACCAATTGCTTATAATTTTTCATCAATTAGTTTTTGTTTTTCTATATGCAAAGATGAAAACCCACACCGCCTAAACTGCACTAGGGCTGAGTTTATGCAAAGCTATAAAGAGCCAAAAATCATTCACTATGGTGAAAAACCATGGAGATTTTTACAAAGCTATACAGATAGCCAAAATAAAAATATAAATGATAT
>NZ_JAGCNF010000134.1 GCF_017646085.1 Campylobacter sp.
TAATGAGTGATGAGAATCTAAGAGCTAAAATGGGAGCAAAAAGCAAAGAGATAGTTAAAAGTAAATTTAGCAAAGATGTTGTAATGAAACAGTGGATGGGGTTGTTTGAGAGGTTGAAAAATGCAAAATAGCCCAAAAGTATCAATAGTAATTCCAGTATATAATGTAGAAAAATATTTAAGAGAGTGTTTAGATTCAGTAGTTAATCAAACTTTAAAAGATATAGCAATAATCTGCGTAAATGATGGTTCAACTGATTCTAGTTTAGAAATTTTAAAAGAGTATGCTAAAAACGATAGTAGAATTCATATCGTAGATAAGATAAATGGAGGGCTTGGTGCGGCTAGAAATTCAGGTATAAAATATCTAATAGATAAGAATATAAATCCTAAATATATCTATTTTGCAGATTCAGATGATTGGCTAGATGTTCAAGCTTTAGAAAAGCTATATAATAAATCACAAGAGTCCAATTCGGATATATGTATAATGGGGCTATTACCATATATAGAGATAGATAAAAGAATAGAGCCAAGTGATTATTTTAAAACTGATTGTTATAAGATTAGAAAAAATGATGTATGTGATTATAGTGAGATTAAAGATGTATTATTTGGACGCTTTGGAGCATTTTTAAAATTTTATTCATATGAATTTTTAATAAATTATCTATGGGAAAATGAAGAATTTTATCCACAAAATTTACTTTTTGAAGATGTATACCCGCATATTAAATCCTTAATACTGGCTAAAAGAATCGCATTTTTAGATGAGGCTTTGTATTATTACCGTATTAGAGAAGGCTCTATAATGACATCTAGTGCAAAAAGCAAAAGAGTTTTTGATATTTTTAAATCAATTTATATGGTAGAAAATTTTTTAAAAGATAAACAACTATTAAATGAATTAAAAAATAATTTTATGAAATTTATATGCGAATTAATTCAAGGACATTACTTTTGCTGCCCGTTAGAGTATAAGATTGAGTTTGCCAAAGAAGCCAAAGTATATTTATCTAAATTTGATAGTTCTTTTTATTCGCTCAATAAAATAAAAAAACAGCATTTAAGATTGATGCTAAATTTAAATAACCCATATGATAAAAAACTAATTAAAATAAAGCATAAAATAATATATATATTTAATCGATTAAAGTGGAGTTTGGGATTATGAAAATTTTGCTAATTATAGATGATGCAACTACTGTTGGGGGAGTTGAAAGAGTTGTGTCTAATTTGAGTAATACTTTTTTGGAAAATAATAATGAAATTTGCGTTATTAGTGTATATGGATATGATAAAAAAGATCGAAAACCTCCATTTTTATATGAAGAACAGATTAAGCTATATTTTTTAAAGCATATACATTCTAAAGAGCTTCAGTCTTTGCAAGTATCTAATATATTTTTAAAACTTTTGAGAGAGATTTTGCGACCAGCTGTTCGAACTATAAATTTTTATATAAAGAGAATTAAAATGTCTGAAGTTAAAAATATTATTTCAAATTTTAAACCAGATTTTATTCTTGATAATTCATATCCTTCTATACTAGATAATTATCTGCCTGCTCAAAATATTATTAAAGCAATACATGCTAATTTTGATACTTATAAAGATTCCAATGTAAAATGCAAAAATATAATATTACTCTCATCTAAAGAGCTTGATAAATTTAAAACAAAATATCCAAATGCTAATTTTTATATCATTCCAAATTTCCTCCCAAATATCTCAAATTTAAATACCAATTATTCTCAAAAAGTCGTACTTTCTATGGGACGTATGGCAAATATAGATCAAAAAGGCTTTCTTCGCTTAATAGATATTTGGAAGTTAATTCAAGATGGTA
>NZ_JAGCNF010000019.1 GCF_017646085.1 Campylobacter sp.
GACTTGGGTATTTGATAATTTTTATAGTGGGATTTGGATTAGAATTGGTGAAATATTAAAATATTATGGGGGTGTAATTAAATTTGTGTGTTTTAGAATATTTAGTAGGTTGGTTAGAGGATAAGAGTGAATTTAATGGTTTGGGTTTATAGATAATTTTAGGTTTTAGCATTAGAGTCACCCTAGCAAGATTGGGTTGCGCTAGGGTGAGTATAGCATTTATCTATATCTTAATGCTGCTTGATGAATTTGCCATAAAGCATTTTCTAGTGCTAGATTCATAGCACTCATTGCAATATTTTCACTGCTCGTAGCATTATTTAAATCATCAAAGCTTTTTTTAGCACTAATTATCTCATTTGCTATTACCTTGCCATTTTGGCTTAGCTCTAGTGCAATCTGAATAAATGCATATCTTGGTTGAATACTCATTTCAGTAATATTTAATCCCATTTGCAAACTTGCATCACTGCTTAATTTTAAATAGCAATTGCTATTTAAATATAATACAAGTGCTTTTTTTAACATATCTTTGGGGCTAGCGATATATTTTGCATTATTCATTTTTGATACATTTATACCATCTTTTGTAATAATATCACGACTATTGTAACCATCTTGTACTTTGATATAGGCCAAATTTAGCATTAAATCAGCTCTTCTATCACAAATTTGAGTTGCATTACTATCGTTATTATATCCCAACTCATAATAGCTTAATTTTGGCGCATCTTTGGCTAAACAACCAGACATTAATACGCCAAAAATCACTGCTAAAATAGTGCTTTTAATCTCTATTTTTAAAGAAAAATTCATAAGGATTATCCTCCAAATTATTTAGATTATTTTTTATTTGTTCTGCTAAATCATTTAGTTCATCTATGCTTTGCTGCGCAGAATTAATAGTTGGTGCTAGCATAGTTTTAAAATCGATCTGGCCACTATTTATACGCTTATCGATATTATTCCATGCTGTATTTATATTGTTTATAGCTTTATCCAAATTTGCTGCTAGCTTATCTAAATCTGCTCTATTTAAATCTTGAGAAACAACATGTAAATTATCGATAATTCCATCGATTTTATCTAAATTTTTATCGCTTGCGATAACATTCATTAGCAAATTTATTTTATTGATTGAATTTATCAATTTATCTAAATTTTCTTGCCTTAAGGCTTCATCGATTTTACTAGCGATTTTATCTAAACTTACGGTTAAATTTGCCGTTCTTGAGCCTATTTTATCCAATAAACCCTCACCTAAGCTAATTTGAGCTCTTTCATTTTTATTAAAAATTCTAGCCGTATCGCTACCTTTAGTAATATTTATATGAGCAATTCCACTAATACCTGAGCGTTCTACAATGGCTTGACTATCAGTTTTAATAGGCAAATTCTCATCTATACTAAGCCAAATCTCAATCGTTGCTGAGCGTGGATCGCTAAAGTATATATCTCTTATATGCCCTACTGGCACACCTATAAATCGCACCTCGCCATCTTTTTTAATCCCATTTGGCAGCTCTTTTGTAACTATGTAGTAATCCCTTGTCTCCTTGCTATTATATCCTTGCATAAATAATAAAAATATTCCAATAAACCCTACAACTAAGCAAAAAAATAGTCCAGCTATAAAATATGAATTTTTATTTTCCATCTCCTACCTCATCAAAAATAGATCTTTTAGGGGATTATCTTTAAATGCTAAAGCCTGTTTTAAATCCCCTTCAAAAACGATACTTTTATTATCAACTATCAAAAACCTATCTAAAATTCCAAAAATACTATCTATATCGTGTGTTACCATTACTACAGTAATCCCAAGACTATCACGCAGCTCACATACTAATCTATCCATTGCTCTAGCACTGATAGGATCTAGACCAGAATTTGGCTCATCTAAAAATAAAACTTTAGGACTGAGCGCTAAAGCTCGAGCTAAAGCTACTCGTTTTTTCATTCCACCGCTTAACTCGCTAGGATATAGACTCATTGCATTTGGCTTAAGGCCTACTTTTATGAGCCACATTTTAGCAATCTCATCAATGTCGCTTGAATCAAATTTGCTATACTCTTTAAGCATAATTCCAATATTATCAAGTACATTCATATTGCTAAAAAGTGCACCAAACTGGAACATAACACCCATTTGCAGCTTAATATTTTGTTGTTCTTCTTGCGAGGCTCTCCAGATATCAACGCCGCCAATTTTTACACTACCACTAGCTGGTTTTTTTAAAAATATCATAGTTTTAAGTAGTGTAGTTTTACCACTTCCAGATCCACCTAAAAGGCCATAAATTTCACCACTTTTTATATGAAAATTTGCCCCATCGTGTATCACTTTGCCACCATAGGTAGTTACTATATCTTTACAAACTATCATATCTTAAGCTCTGTATAAATCACTGAAAATAGAGCATCTAACGCAATAATCCAAAATATAGCATTTACCACGCTTCTAGTAGTTAGCTCGCCTACACTGCTAGTGCTACCACTTACCTCAAATCCTCTCATACACCCAATCAGCCCTATAATTGCGCCAAAAAACGGCGTCTTAAGCATTCCAACAAAAAAATGCCTAAGTTCTACACTCTCTTTAAATCTTTGTAAATATTCATAAAAGCTAAAATCTAAATAAATCTTACATACAATCATCTGAGCAAAAATACTAATAGCATTAGCCAAAAATACTACTAGTGGTACAGCGATTATCAGCGCCATAATCCTAGGCATAACGATAAATTTAAATGGATCAAAGCCCATTGTATTCATCGCTTCAATCTCCTCAGTTATTTTCATAACTCCAATTTGCGCTGTATAACTAGACGCAGAGCGTCCAGCAATCACAATCGCAGCAATAAGCGGCCCAACCTCACGCAGCGTCATAATACCCATAATATCAACTACATAAATACTAGCTCCAAACTGACTAAGCATACTTGCCCCTTGATAGGCCAACACTACCCCAATTAAAAAACTTGTAAGCCCTACAATTCCTATAGCCCCAAAACCAGCGCTAACTATATGATTAGATAATTCAGCAAACCGAATTTTAGTAGGTTTTTTAATCCCATCTAAAAGTGAAAATAAAAACTGCCCCAAAAATATACAAAAATTAATAATATTTAGCCGCATATCAATAAGTATTTTGCCAATTTTCTCAAGTGAATTTATATTGCTTGGTTTGTAAATTTTTAGCCCCAAAATACTATTATCACGTACTAAAGCAAAGATTTTATCAAATTTATCATTTGAATTAATCAGATTAAAATCTCCAAAATTTTTTGAGATAAAAATTGCCATCGCATAATCAATATGCTCTAAATTTTCTAAATCTAGCTTCTCTATTTTTAGTTTTTTTAACTCTTTTAGTTGGGATTTTGGTGCTTTATAATCCCAAATTCCAACAAGCTTAAGAGTAGTTTTATCTAATTTAAATTTCCCCATTTTAATTGCTTTAAAATCTTAAATCAACCTACTGATCAAAAAGCCCTTTTTCAGACTCACTCATTATATGCACTGGTGGTGTTTTGCCAAACATTTTATAGGTTTGATCGCTTAAAATTCGCCCCTTTGCTGTTCTTTGAATATAACCATTACTTAATAAATATGGCTCGATCACATCCTCTATAGTACCCTCATCTTCGCTTAAAGCTGCAGCAATAGTAGAAAGCCCAAGCGCCCTAGTAGAATAGGCTAAGATATTTAGATATTTAAGATCCATCTCATCAAATCCTAGTTCATTTACCCCAAGGCTATCAAGCGCCATTTTAGCTCTTTGGCAACTAATACTACTCTCATCAGCCACATCAGCAAAATCCCGAATTCTTCTAAGTAACCTAAGCGCAATTCTAGGCGTTCCACGGCTACGCCTTGCTATCTCTAAGCTAGCCTCCTTATGTGAGCTTTTACCAAGCTTTTTAGCAGCTAGACTGATAATCTGCCCCAACTCATCAGCGCTATAAAACTGCAATCTAAACTGCATCCCAAAGCGATCACGAAGAGGCGCTGAGATCATTCCTGCTCTAGTTGTAGCTCCAATTAGAGTAAATTTAGGGATATCAATCTTTATAGTTTGCGCTGCTGGACCACTACCTATAATAATATCAAGCCTAAAATCCTCCATTGCAGAATATAAAACCTCTTCGATAGCTGGACTAAGGCGATGAATCTCATCAATAAAAAGCACATCGCCCTCTTCTAGATTGGTCAAAATTGCAGCTAGATCGCCACTTTTTTCTATCATTGGCGCTGAAGTTATCTTAATATTTGCTCCCATTTTTGAAGCAATTATATGCGCTAGTGTAGTCTTGCCAAGTCCTGGCGGTCCATAAAACAATGCGTGGTCTAAGCACTCGCCACGCTTTTTTGCTGCGGTTATAAATACTTCTAAATTTGCTTTAATCTTATCTTGACCTATATACTCCTCAAAGCTTGAAGGCCTTAGACTAACCTCATACTCAGCTTCAAAATTTACCCGCTCAATCTCTACAATCCTATCCAAATTCTAGTCCTATAACTCAAATTTATCAAATTTAGCGCCCATTTTTTCATAATAATACGCCCCGCCTCTAATCTCTTTTACATTTTTAAATCCGTGCTTTTGTAGCAACTTCATCGCATCTTTAGATCTATTTGCCGTAGCACACATAAGATAAAATTCATCATCTTTTTTAAAAATATTCTCCACAGAACTTACAAAAAGAGGATTAACCTTGCCACTTAAATTCGCATATGTAATCAAATGCGACCCCTCTAAAATCCCAAATTCTAGCCACTCACTAGGCAAGCGGATATCTATTATCTTACTATTTGCTATATTCATATTCTGCACTTGGAAATTTAATACTTCTTACATCATCAGCGTAATTTTTCATAGCTTCACGCACCATCTTTGCCCCATCCATATATCTTTTTACAAATTTAGGCTTAAACTCATCATAAAACCCAAACGCATCGCTCCACACTAATACCTGCCCATCGCAATCAGCCCCAGCACCAATGCCAATTGTAGGCACTTTCAGTGCTTGTGTAACTCTTTTACCAAGCTCGCTTGGCACGCCTTCTATTAATACCATTTTAGCTCCAGCTTTTTCAAGTGCTAAAGCATCTTCAATTATAGATTGCGCAGCTTCCTCATCTCTACCAGCGACTTTATATCCGCCCTCTTGGCGTGATAGCTGAGGCTTTAGCCCAATATGAGCAATAACAGCAATTCCATTTTGATTTAATAGACTTATTGTTTTTGCCATCTCCTTACCGCCTTCGATTTTAACAGCATCACAACAAGTATTTTTATAAATTTTTACCGCATTTTTTAAAGCAATCTTTGGTGTAATAGCAGAACCAAATGGCATATCTACAACCAAAAAGGCTCTTTTAGCACCTCTCTCAACAGCTTTTGCGTGATATATCATCTCATCAACACTAATACCTAAAGTCTCGCTAGAACCACCGAAACTCATATTTAGGCTATCACCGATTAAAATCATATCAGCAAACTCATCAAAAAGCCTTGCAAAAAGTGCATCATAAGCTGTGATCATTACGATTTTTTCTCTATTTTTCTTTGCGATTAGATCATCGATTTTTATTTTTTTCACTTTTTTCCTTTAAATTTTTGAAATATTTTACTAAATTTAACTTAAATTTTGTTACAATTTGACAAAAAGCAAAAGAGCAAATGATGGGTTTATTAAAACAGCTAGAAGCAGATTACGATCTAGACATTATCGAGGACTATTTAACACACTTTGGCGTGATGAATGGATTACTTGATAAGCTCATCGTAAATTTGGGTAGGAATGATGAATTTGATGCTAGTAGCTATGAGCTTAATAGAATTTTTCACAATATCAAAACTGCAAGCCAATACTTAGAACTAACCCCAGTAGTCAAACTAACTACGCTAGCTGAAGATATCACAGCAAAACTAAAATCTAAGCGTGGAACAGGAGTTACTGCATCAAATGAGCTTATTGACTGGTTACTTTTAGTTGCTGATCAGATGCAAGGCTACTTAGATGATATCGAAAACGATGAGATATATTTAAGAATTCTAAATCCTAAAATTATAGCTATTCCAAATGAAATTTTTAATTAATTTATTAGCTTTTAAGTCAAATTTGAATATCATTTACGGTTTTTACGGGGGTGACTTGGCTTCGACAGGAGTGGTTGGGTCACGGTGGCACGCAGCTTTGGGCATAGCTTATAAAGCCTAAATTAAAATTAAACGCAAATAACGTTAACTTTGCTCCTGCTTACGCTAAAGCTGCGTAAGTTCAGTTGAGCCTTGCTATTTGGTGATACTATCTATCCAGATTGGCGAGCAACCCTTTAGATAGTGTAGCTTTGCTGTTTGACGAGCAGTGAAGTGAAATTTAGTCTTAGCTTGGCTAATTGTTTTGGGAAGTGAGCAAGGCTAGGTGAATTTTTCACTTCTACTAAGCGTGTAGAGGCTGTGATGTGGCTGTTTTTGGACTGCGGTTCGATCCCGCACACCTCCACCATTTAATATCTTATATCTATTCAAATCCTTTTTTATTTATTCAATTTTATTGCCTATTTTTCATACTTGGAGAGAGTTTTCTAGTGCTGTTTTTTCTCAATTAATTTTAAAAAATATCATTAATTCTCAAAAAATTTTACTACTAATTAGGTCACTACTATTTTAATAAGTCACTATTAAAGGAGTTATTATGGCTAATATTTCAAAGGCTTGTTTGAGCGATAAAGATATCGAGCTTTTAAAAATCAGAGATAAAAGATATTTTGTTGTTATAGGAAATCCTAAAGAGCTTGAAATTTATATTAATCATAAAGGGAGCAAGGTTTTTTAGTTTGCTATTTATGATAAAAAAGATTGAATTAGGTAAAATAAGAATATAATAAAATCAAAATCTCAATATAAAAGGTTTTACTATATGGATAATATAAAAGATACTAAACAATTATATATTTTTGCTGGAGTGAATGGGAGTGGCAAAAGCACATTTTACATTAATCAGCTTTTAAAAAATGATTTTTATGGTTATAGAGTAAATAGCGATGAGTTAGCAAAGGAATTAGGTAATTACGAAAGCTCATACATACAAAATAAAGCAGGTAAATTAGCTATTGCTATGAGAAATAAATTTTTAAATAGTGGCGCCAGCTTTAATATGAAAATACAAATAAATACAAAATTGACTTATTGAGGTGATTTATACTTTATCTTAATTTAAATTTTCATTTCATTGCTTTTATTTTTGGATTTATTTATATTGTTTGGAGTAATTTGATCTATAGGTTTTGTCGGTTGATAAATATTTTGCTGATTTTTATCTCTTTGATTAATATTTTAGAATTTATGCTATTTTGAGCGTTATCTATATCTACTCTGTTGTCTGCTTGAGTTCTTTGATGGCTTGTATTTAGGCATCGCATATCTCTATAAAAACTTACAAAATGTATTTTACAAAATACTTATATTTAACTTAATCTATTGACATCATAAGAATATATGCTATATAATCCATCATAAAAATTTAAATATCCTATAAAACAGAAGTCTTAGAAAGGAAAATAGATGAATAAATATCCAGAAGTTCATAGCTTAGAAGAGAGCTTAGCTATACTTGATAAATATAAAGATGATTTAACTAAAGAGCAATATAGAGCTATAAAATCTACCGTTTGCGGACACGCTATTGAAAATATGTTTGCAAATGAAAGAGACATTATTGATATGATAAAAATTGCAAAAAATGAAAAAACAGCTGATGAAATAATCGCTGAATATAAAAAAGAATGGGGTGTAAGTGTTTAAATTTTTAGATGATGGTATCCCAGAAAATGATTTTGATAGACAGCTTTTAGATTCTAATTTGGTAGGTGCGATAAATTTAGTAGAACTAAATGAACGAGAAAGAGAAATTACATTAAAAAACAATTGGAGTTAGAACTTAATCCAATTAAAGGCAATTTTGACTATCAACATTTAAAAGATATACATAAAAAACTTTTTGAGGATATATATACATTTGCTAGTCTTGATAGAACTGATATTGGGCTAGATGGAGTATTTTTAAAAGGCAACCAACATTTTGTCCCAGGTAATGAATTAAAGAAATATTCTAAAATTAAATTTTTCTAAATATGATTTAAATAGCATACAATATGCTTTTGCTTTAAATTCTTTCAACCTAGATAGAACGGCTAAAATTTTCAAGATATATCTATGCTTAGCGAGTTGATTAAAAATTCAGCTAGTGAAGGATATATAAAAGGAATTGATAACACATCTAAATTTGTTAAAAATACAATTAAATCAATAGCTAAAACAGTAGAAAGTTTACAACTTTATCGCCTGAAGTTCAAGCCTTTATGAGAAGCTTTATTCAAAGTTATTTTAAAGATGAAAATTTGCAAAAGCAACTGAATCTAAAATATTTAATAATGTCGCTCAAGAAAGCTATATGCAATCACAAGAAGCATACATTTCATTATTCCAAGATAAAACAAAATATAATACTATTATGCAAGTATTAGCAGATTATGTATATACTCAGATGAGAAAATAGCTATATTATTTAGCTATGATAGTTTAGGTAGCGATCTAGATGCGGTATATTCTTAATATACTGCATCTATTTTAAATTTGCATTATCAAAAGATAGCTTTAAGCTCAAAAGAGTTTAGATATTCAAATAATAAATTAAATAAAAATATATCGACTTTCAAGCCAAAATAATATAGATAATTAGAGATGAGATAAATATTAATCAAATTTGAATAATATGCTTTTTATTAAATAATACTGCTAAAAACTTAAAAAAGGATTTGGATAAAAATAAGAATTTCTTTAAGTGGCGGACAGAGAGGGATTTGAACCCTCGAAGCCCGATTAAGACTTGCACCCTTAGCAGGGGTGTGGTTTCAGCCGCTCACCCATCTGTCCTAAAAAGAACTGAAATTATACAAGCTTTTTACTTAAAAACTGCTTAAATATGCTCTAAAATCCTTTGAGCGATCTCTTTTGGACTATTTGCTTTATATATAGGCCTACCAACTACTATAAAATCAGCTTGATTTTGCACCGCAGTAGCTAGATCAGCTACTCTTTTTTGATCTGCATTATCCTCGCCAAATGGCCTAATACCTGGTGTTAAGGTTAAAAACTCTCTACTAGTAGCCTCTTTAATAGCCAAACTCTCATATACTGAGCAAACCATACCATCTAGGCCGCTTGCGTATGCCATTTGAGACATATTAACTACACTATTTTGAATATTAGAGTTATACACAGCTTTAAATCCGCTCTCATCAAAGCTAGTAAGAGCCGATACTGCCAATACTAGCGGCCTACTAGGCAAAGCATTCAATCTATCCATTACTGTTTTCATAGCTACTTCCCCAGCGCTAGCGTGGATATTTATCATATCAGCGCCAACTCTAGAGACTACCTCACAAGCATCAGCCATAGTATTTGGTATATCATAGATTTTAAGATCTAAAAAGATTTTAAAATCACTGATACTTTTTAACTCTTCTATAAATTTTGCCCCATCTCGAAGATAGGCTCTAAGCCCAACCTTTAGCCACAAATCAAGCCCTTTAAGCTCTTTAGCTAGAGTTAGGCATTCATCTTTTTTTGCCATATCTAAAGCAACGCAGAGTTTCACTTTTTATCCTTTGCAATAGCATCTAAAACGCCATTTATCAGTTTAATAGATGATTCGCTTGCTAATTCGCTTGCTAACATCACAGCCTCATTAATTGCAATAGCTGAATCTATATCGCTATATCTCATCTCATAAGCTCCAAGACGTAGAATTTGCCTTTCTACGCTGCCTATCTCGCTTATTTTCCACTTACCAAGATAGTTATCTAGCTGCTCATCAATGCTAGATAGATTATCCAAAATACCATTATATAAACTAATCGTAAAGCTCTTTTGATCGTTTCTTATCTTTTTTTCTTCTAAGAATTCATCACTAAAATGCTCCATCTCACTACCCATCTCTTGAGCATAGAGTAGGCTTACTACGCACTGTCTTACTTGATGTCTAGTAGCCATTTTATCCCTTTAAATTTTCATATAAATTAAGTAATTCAATCACCCCAGCCATCGCTTCAAAACCTTTATTTCCAGCTTTTGAACCAGCTCTTTCTATAGCTTGTTCTAGATTATCAACTGTTAATACACCAAAAGTTACTGGTTTAGCATATTTTAGCGTCATACTTGCTACGCCTTTGGTGGTTTCTGCGCTAACATAATCAAAGTGCGGAGTAGAACCACGAATAACAGCCCCAACACATACTACAGCATCAAATTTACCGCTTTCTAGAGCTTTTTGTAGAGCCATTGGTATCTCAAACGCACCAGGAACTAAGATCAAAGATAGATTTTCTTCCTTGCCGCCATGACGCAAAAATGCATCTTTTGCACCTTCTACAAGTCTATCAGTTATAATATGATTAAATCTAGCATTGATTATAGCTATTTTCTCATTTCCTTTTAGGGTTAAATTTCCTTCTATTATATTCATCGTAACTCCTTATATTAATTTTAACATTATTACACTAAAAATTATCAAAAATAGATAAACTCCTTTTTTTACACCTACCTTTTCACCATTAAATATTACTCCAACCCCAACAGCTCCAACAGCTCCAATTCCAGTCCAAACTGAGTAGGCTATTGACATTGGCAATACATTCATCGCAAAGCCAAGCAGGCTTAAAGATATTCCAAAAGTTACTACTATAAGTATAAAAAGTGCAATCTTTTTGATATTTTTACTTTTTGCCATTTGGTTTAAAAATACAACGCCTAAAACCTCGCAAACTCCAGCACCAAGAAGAGCAGCCGTATATATCACGTCTCACTCCTTTTAAGACCTAGAACACCAATAATAATAAGCAAAATAAATAAAATTCTAAGAAAACTAATGCTTTGATTATTAAAATAGTTTGTAACTATCTCAGCACCTACAATAAAAATTGTCCCAAATCCAATAAACATAGTATAGGCTACACTTGCGCTAAGATACTTAAAGCTCATCATAAATGCCCAAAAACTACAACAAACAAGCAAAGCAGTAGCAACCCACTCAAGTGGCGCATTAGCATACTTTAAACCATAGGCCCAACCAGCCTCAACGCTAGCTCCGCTAATGACCCAAAGGAAGCCTTTATTGTTCACCTAAGGCGTCCTTGATTTTTTTGATCTGTTCTATATTTGCCTTAAGAGCTTCAAGATTTAGCATATTTGGCCCATCACACATAGCCTCACATGGGTTAATATGAGTCTCATAAAAGAATCCATCCACGCCCACAGCAGCTGCAGCCCTAGCAAGATATGGTACAAATCTGCTATCTCCGCCACTTGTAGAACCATTAGCACTTGGCATTTGAACGCTATGAGTAGCATCAAACACAACTGGAGCAAACTCTCTCATAATAGGCAAGCTTCTCATATCTACAACTAAATTTCCATAGCCAAATGTAGAACCTCTTTCACATAAAAATACCCCATTTGCCTTAGCTACTTCATAACCAAACTCACTTACACCACGAGTTTCTAAGACTTTTTTGACGCTGTGTTTCATCGCATCAGGGCTTAGGAATTGACCTTTTTTAATATTTACCATTGCATCTGTTTTAGCTGCTGCTACAAGCAAATCAGTTTGACGACATAAAAACGCTGGTATCTGTAATGCATCGGCCACCTGAGCTACTGGGCTAGCTTGATAGCTTTCGTGGATATCTGTTAAGATTTTAAAGCCAAACTCACGCTTAACCTCATCTAAAATTTTTAAACCCTCATCAAGTCCTGGCCCTCTAAAGCTACTAATACTTGTTCGATTAGCTTTATCAAAACTAGATTTAAAATAAAAATCTATCCAATCTAAATTTGCAAATTCTCTAAGCTTACTAGCAACTTTAAATACCAAATCTCTACTCTCAATAACACAAGGTCCTGCTATTAATATCATTTTAATACCTTAAATTTTATTTTGGCTATGATTATACCCAAATATTGCTAAATTACCGCTCACGAGCAACTAAAATTCCAGCACCAATAATCATTCCAATACCTAAAAATGCCCACACATCAGGCAGGGCATCACCCAAAATTAACCCAAAAATCATACTAAATACTACATCGCTATAGCCTACAGCTGCTACAACGCCAGCTTTTTTACTTGCTGCGTAAGCTTTGGTTAGATAAATTTGAAATCCAGTGGCTAGTAATCCCATTACTATCACCATTACCCAGCTAGTTAAACTAGGCATAACAAATGGACTTATTAAAAAATCCAAATCTGGCTTATAATAAAAACTTCCTATAATCATAGACAATAAAGGAATAGCGCTCCCACATAGCATAAATGATAATACAATAGCACGAGTATCATAGTGCTTTCTAAGTCCTCTAATACTAGTATAAGCAAGAGCCGCACCAATCCCGCTAAGTAGTCCTATATACTCATCTTTACTTACGCCAAGAGTTGGTTCAATGATAAATAAAATTCCAATAAATCCAATAAAAATCGCAAACCAACCAAGGTAACTAAGCCTCTCTTTAAAAATAAAAGCAGCTAACAGTGCTGTAAAAATTGGACTAGTCTTAGAAAATGTAAAGGCTGTTGCAAGGTCTATATGAGCAATATTGTAAAAAAATGCATACAGCCCAATTGTCCCAATAATTCCACGAAAAGCAAGTAGCCAAAACTTGCCACCAGCTTGATGAAGCGGCCTTTTATAAATCATCCAAATTATTAGCCCAAGACCTATGATATTACGAAAAAAGACAATCTCAATAGAACTTAGCTCGCTACTTAAAATTTTAGATAACGCTCCAGTCCCAGCAAAAAGCAAAGAGGCAATAAGCATATAATATATACCTAAATGGCGAATTAAAAATCTGTTATATCTCATTTTTATTTTATATCCGGTTTTACTTTAAATTTTAAAATAAAATATTGGTTAAATTTCATTGAATTTAAGATCAATATCACAATCACTCATTAAACCCAATTTACCTTCGCACCTTACATGGATTACCATAAGCTATACTACCACTATCTATATCAGATACTACCACGCTACCAGCTCCAATAGTTATATCTGATTTGATTTTAATCCCTTGAATAATACTCGAACCAATCCCTATCCAAGTACGCTCACCAATACTTACACCGCCTGCTAAGACCACACCAGGGCAAATATGCGCAAAATTGCCGATTATGCAATCATGTTCTACTATAGCACCACTATTTATGATAACACCATCTCCAATTATGCTATTAGCATTGATAATAGCCCTAGGCATTACCACGCTGCCAGCACCAATTTTTACACTAGTGCTAATAATAGCGCTTGGGTGGATGAGTGTAGCTAACTCAAATCCACTTTCAACTACAAGCCTTTGAAGTCGCTCCCTAGCTATAGTATTGCCAATAGCTATGATTATAGGATATTTGGGCAATTTAGGGCTAAATTTCACTCCATTTGCATCATCTAAAAATATTAAATCATTATAACCATTAATACGAGCTATATCAGCTACAACTTTAGCGTGGCCACCATTTCCATAGATATACAGACTAGTTATTGCCACTAAATTTCTCCGTAGTTACCATACCATCTTTATTTATTCCATCTTTTTTTATCACCTTTTTAATGGTTAAAAAAGCAATTTTAATATCTAAATTTAGACTTAGATTATCAGCATAATATGTATCAAATTCAAATTTTTGCTTCCAGCTAATAGCATTTCTACCATTTACCTGCGCAAGGCCTGTAATTCCTGGACGGACATTATGGCGACGACTCTGTTCTTTAGAATATAGCGGCAAATACTCCACTAACAATGGTCGTGGTCCAATAAAGCTCATATCGCCTTTTAAAACATTAAAAAGCTGCGGAAGCTCATCTATACTAAGCGCTCTAATCCTCTTTCCAAATTCTCCAAGTCGAACCTCATCGCTAAGCAAATTACCATTTTCATCACGAGCATCGCTCATAGAGCGAAATTTATAAATTTTAAAAATTTTAGCATTTTTACCGGGTCGTGCTTGGGTAAATATTACAGGCGCTCCAAGATGTTTTTTAATTGCAAAATATGCCCACGCCATCACTGGTGCAGTTAAGATTATTAAAATTAACGCCCCTAAAATATCAAAAATCCGCTTAAAAAAATATCTATACACTCGCAATTTCCTTATAAAACTCAATATATTTTGCCGTAATTATCGGCTGGTTATAGTGTTTTAGTACAGTATTTCTAGCATTTTGCCCCATCTTTGTAGCTTCTTTTTCATCATCGAGCAACTTAGATATTTTTATAGCTAAATCATTAGCATCTCTAGCTTTACAAATTAAACCATGCAAACCATCAGTTATTGCTTCCTTACAGCCATCGCAATCACTTACAACTGATGGTTTTGCCATACTCATTGCCTCTAACACCGTACGTGGAAAACCCTCTTTATAACTTGGTAAAGTAAAGAGATAGCACGATGAGAGCATATTTGCTACCTTATCACTCCAGCCTATATGACGCACATATGGTGAGCGTAAAAAATCCTCATCTAGACTAGATGTATTACCTAAATCACTTGAACCTACAAATACAAACTCGCAATCTTTACGCCCACTTAAGATCTTAGCTGCTTCATAAAATTCCATCACCCCTTTATCTTTTAACGCTCTAGCTATCATTAAAACGATTTTCTTATCGCTTTTAAAATCATATGGCGTTACTTTTTGTGGGTCAAATTCACTTGCATCTACTCCTACACTTTTGATTCGTTTTATCTTGTTTTTTGGGATTAGATGATGGCTTAGCATATAGTTTGGATCTGAATCATTGACAAAAATCGTAGCCCTTGATAGTCTAAATGTGATAAAATATAGCCCTTCAATAACTGCTCTTATAATCTTACTTTTTAATGTATTGGATATATAAAAGCTACCTAATCCCTCTACTAAATTTATCACGCATTTTACGCCTGCTTGCTTAGCTGCAAGTGTCCCAAATACATTTGATTTATGTGCTGATGTTTGGAGCATATCTAAATTTAACCCGCTTAAAAGTCTAGCTAAATTTGCTGTATCTTTAAAAACTTTAAGAGGATTTAAACTAGCCTTATCAATATCATAATGCACTAGCTTAAACTCAGCACCAATAAGACTGCTATACTCTCCTTTTGGCGCAATAGCAATTACTTCATGTCCAAGCGCCTTTAATGCTCTCATTATTGGCAAACGAAAGTGATAAATACTCATATCCGAGTGAGATAAAAACCCTATTACCACGCTCTACCTTTTAAGTTTATATACTTTAGCCGCTGGATCTAAAATAATAGGCTCAAATGGTGTATCAGCGTAATTTTCTAGCACAAAAAGTTGAACATAGCTACTATTAAACATCTCCCTATCCATTATAACAAATCGCCCATAATCAACCATATAAATCAGATAAATATCAGCTAAATTATCTATATTATGAATAGTTTTATTTAACTTCATATTTTCATCATATTTAGTTTCAATATAACTATTTACCCTAAATTTTTGCCCACCTAGCTCAATATGTGTAGCATCATTTGAGATAATTATACCATTATCTAAAGCAATTCCATTTTGGGTTTGAGCAAAATTGGTCGCAATCACAAAAAATGGTTCAGCCCACTCCTTGCCATTTAGTAGATCAAGGCGACTAAATTTAGCTACAACTGGGAAAATTCCCATCATTCTATCAGGTAAGAAATAATATATATCACGACTCTTTAGAGGCGGACTAAAGGTCTCTTTTTTAATATCACTTAAAAATTCTCCAAGCTCGATATAGTTATAATCTTTTAAAATTTGCTCTAAATTCTTACCGCCAAAGTTTTGCGTATAGCCTTTTTCAGTATATTCAACCTCTAATCGTGCCATATTAGCAGAATTTAGCGGCGGCATAGTTAAAGCATAACTAACTGCATAGTTTTCTCTACCTAAATGCTTGCCCCCATCAATTAATGTTTTTGTATCGCTATAATATCTAATCGCATAACCATAATCCCACCATGCTAAGGTATAATCATCTCTTTTTGCAATCTTGCCAAGCTTATCTAAAACATTTACTTCAGTTTTAAATAGTACGCTTGATGGTTTGTAATAATATATATGAATAATAGATGGAATCAACGCTACTACTGTAATAATAAAAGCTATTAAATTTATCTTTGCTATTTTGGCTCTTTTGAGTAAATAATATAATAAATATCCAAATCCCATCGCCACAATCGGTACAGCATAAATCGTAAATCTTAGCCCACCTTTAAGTGCTAAAAAACCAAGACCAACCATTGGAATAGCTACTAAAAATATTCTAAATTTAAAGCACAGCAAAACATAGCCAATTACACCGGCAATAAACACACTCCAATGTCCGCTAATACGCTGAGTAAATAGATCTAAATCAATTCGCCCAGATTCCATAATTGTTTGATTAACATTATAAAAATAAAATGATACTGAACTACTATCACCAAGACTTCTAAATAGATAAAATTTAGCCTGAAACCATATCGGATTTATTCCACCAAATACAACAAATAGCGCCAAAACAGATACAAAAAGCCCAATCATAACCCTAACGCTAAGTAAATTTGCTCTAAAATAAATCAAGCCAAAAAGCGCTATAATTAGCCCCAATCTAACTACATAAGGCGCAGCAGTAATAGCTAAAATCATAAATAAAATCGCTTGATAATTCTTTAAATTTCTACGTTCTAAAACTACAGTATAAATAGCATAAAATAGCGTCATCGCCACACATAAAGTATAGCTAGATGGATACCACCAATTATATGCTAGCATCGAAAGCGAGATAATTAAAAAAGATACCAAATCGCCTTTAAAATGTAGTCTGATTATTCCCCAAATAGCAAAAAGAGGTAGTACAATTACTAACATATCAGTATCATAATACCCAGCCATCGTGCGATTATAATAACTATTTGCAATACTTGCTATTAAACTAGCAACAAAAAACGGCTTAGCATCCCCAAATTCTTTGCCTATTAAAATCATTGGCACTACAATAAGCGAGGCTAAAAATATGCTTAAATAGACCATAATAGTCTCTAAGCTAAATGGCAAAACCTTACAAAGCAAAAATGTCAATGTAGAAAGCGATGTGCCATAGTAGCTAAGATCATTTGACTGGTGAAATCCAGCTATCATATCTCTAGCGCCCTCAGCATAAGCATATCCATCATTTGTGCTAATCATCAGCTGATTATTCCAGATAAAATCGCTATAACCTCCAGCCCACAATACCCACTCCATACGGCATAACAAAGCAAAAAGGTAGGCAATTATTATAAATATTAAAATTTGATATCTATTTAGAAGTTGCATATATCTCCTCTAATTCATTTATAAGATTTTTAGCTATTATTTTTTTGTCAAATTCTTTAGCTCTTATGATAGCGTTTTTTTCATAAAATTTGACAAAATTTGGCTCATCAATAGCTCTTTGCATAGCTTTTTGTGTAGCATCTTGATCGCCTACAGGAACCAAATAACCCCACTCATTCTCCCCTATTAGCTCTTTTGCTCCACTTTTATGCTCACTTGTAATTACTAGCTTACCGCATGCTAAAGCCTCAATTAAAGCATTTGAAAACCCTTCAAAAAGACTCACAAATACAAATGCATAACATTTTGATATATATTTATATGGATTATTATCAAAGCCAGGTAAAAAGACTCTATCTTCTAAATTTAGCTCTTTTATTAGATTTTCAAGTCTAGAACGCAAAACACCATCACCTAAGATTATTAAAGATTTATCGCAATTTTTAAGTCCAGCATAGGCTCTAATTAAAAGTTCATGGTTTTTACCGCTATCAAGCCGCCCAACACTTAAGAAAAATTCTCCCTTAAATTCTATAGGTTCACTAGATTTACGAGCAATATCATCAAGATCAAGTGCGTTATATAGCACTCTCATTTTACGCTCATCAATGCCAAAATTATCCCGCAAATCAGCCAAATTGCCAAGACTATTTGGATAGATAAAATCACCTTTTGGATATAGCCATTTAAGTAAAAATTTACTAATCTTAGACTTTAGCGTATCATTAGCATACAGTACCGATGGTGTTGAACACTCATTTAGCACTAATGGGCGTTTATCTCCTAAAATTCTAGCTAAAGCTGCAACATAACAAGGGCGATTCATCCATACAAAGTGCAAATCCACACCAAGTGCTCGGCAAAGTCGCTTATATTTTAATGCCAAAAATGGTAATTTTGCAAATTTAATCAGTCCATTTTCAAAAGGCTTAGAATTCTCCAAATAATATATTTTAACATCATGCGGGATTGGGTAGGCTATGCGATCATTCATTAAAATTAGATAAATCTCATAACGCCCTACTAATTCACTAAGCAGATTTGACACCACACGCTCAGCTCCACCGCCAGCCATTGAATATATAAATACTGCTAATTTTTTCATTATTTTCCTTTTAATTTACCGATTAATTCACTCCATTGAGAGATAATATTTTTTGGAGTAAATTTAGTTAAATTTATATTTTTTACCAAATTTTCTTTTAAATTTGGATCGCTTAGAACTTCACTTATGCATTCACTTAGTGCCTTAGGACTAAAATCTTTAGCAATTAAAGCATCTTTTCTATGAGATAAAATCTCCATAGCTCCAGCTGTGGGTGTAGATATTCTAGCAACTTTATAAGCTGCAGCTTCATTTAACACATTACCAAAAGCCTCACTAAGGCTAGGCAAAACCAAAATCTCAGCCCTTTGATAGAGAGTCTCAACGCTCTTAATATGACCTAAAAATTCAATATTTAAATTTAAATTTTTAGCTAAATTTTCTAAATTTTGTCTTTGAGACCCCTCACCTGCAATAGCGATTTTATAATCTTTTAACAAATTTTTATCTACAAGAGCTAAAGCATTTAGATATAGCTCATAGCCTTTTACTGCTTCAAGCCTACCAACACTTAAAATAAGTTTCTCTTTTTTAGCTAAATTAACACCTAAATTTGATGAAATTTTAGCTAAGTTTTCAACCATAAATAGCGGATTATATATTATTTCACAATGCTTAACAAAACTATAATAATCTTTATCTCTTTTACTTAAGACTACTAATGCATCGCAAAATCTATAGCTAAAATTTCGAATTTTTCGCCAAATTTGAGAACTTAGCAAATCATAACTTACATGTTCAGTGGCTATAATTTTTTGCCCCATAAATGCTGTGGCAATTAACACATTTATATTAGTTTGATCCATAAAAGTGATTATAATATCAGGTTTTGCACTCTTTATATAGGATCTAATTTTTAAAAATTTACTAAATTTGCTTAACCAGCCTTTTTGATTATAAATATCTAAATGAGTAAGCTTACCACTAATTTTATAGTGATTTTGATTCTCTTCAAAGTAGATGGTCTCAATCTCATAATTTTTACTTAACTCATGGCTTAAAAGCTCTACTACACGCTCAGCTCCACCATTTCTAAGTGCAGAAATTACTAACATAATTTTCATTTTAACACTCTATTTATAAGATTTAACCACTCTTGAGTGATATTTTGAGGCATAAAACTAGCTCTATTTTTATAACCATTTTGAGCAATCTTAGCTCTTAAATTCTCATCTTGTATAGCCAAATTTAGCTTTTTAGCTAGACTTTGTGGGGTAAAATCGCTGCTTATTAGCCCATTTTTACCATCTTCTATTAATTCACATGCACCAACTGTAGGTGTAGCAATTCTAGCAACCTTATAAAAGCACGCCTCAATTAATACATTTCCTAATCCTTCGCTTCTTGAGCTTGAAACTATAATTTTAGCTCGCTTATAATAGCTTGATATATCGCTTACGCTTCCTTTAAATTTAACCCTATTACTTTCAAACTCGCTTTTAAATTTTTCAAACTCACTTCCATCTCCACAAATCTCCACACTAAAATCTCCAATATTGCAAAATTTAAGTGAATTTAAAAATATATCGCACCCTTTTACACTCTCAAGTCTACCAACAAAAATTATTAAATTTTCTTTTTTACTTTCATCAAAATCAGCACCAACCTCTCCAAAAAATGGATTATAAATCACTGCACGATTTTTGACATATTTATAATATTCATAATCGTTTTTGCTCAAAAGTGATAAAGCATCACAAAATGGATATAGTAATCTTTTAGCCACTCTCCACTTTAAAGATAAAAAGCTATGTTCGCTATGTTCTGATATTATTAGCCGCTGTTTTAAGCCTAAATTTGCCATTAAACATAATAAATTTGTACTATCCATAAAGCTAATTATAAGATCAAACTCACCACTTTTAAAAATCTTACGCAATACAAAAATCTTGCTAATTACTCTTTTGAGATTACCTAAAATACCGCTATTTTGTAAGCTTAGGCTTACTACACGCACTTGCTCATCAATTTCATAAAATGGCGCCTTGCTATCAAATTTAAAAATAGTTATTTCATGCTTAGAACTTAAATTATTTGCTAAAACACTTAGCACCCGTTCTGCCCCACCAAATCCAAGCGTAGAAATCACAAATCCAATCTTCAAAAACGCCCCCTAATTTTAGCTATAAATATCGCCCTTTGTGCTGAATTAAATATCATAACAAACCCTACTAAATAACCAAGCCCGCTCATCAAAGTACAACAGAGTAAAAACTCTAGCCAATTAGTTACACTTAACATATTTGAAATAGGGTAAATTATTCCAGTAATTAAAGCAAAAACAACAAGACATTTTATATAGATTGGATAAAATGTACTTAGTTTTAGTCCCAAATTTGCCCCAGCATTTGCAATATCAAACAGACTAATCTTAAGCGCAATTCCAATGGTTATTGTAGTTGCTATCTCTTTGAGTCCAAACTCAAAAAAACTAAGCCCAATAAGTTGTATACAAAATACGCAAACAGCCATAAATAGCGTTACAAGTGCTGGTTTTTTAAGTCTATCAGTGATCAAATTTATACTAATTAATGGACGAGAA
>NZ_JAGCNF010000135.1 GCF_017646085.1 Campylobacter sp.
ATTCTAAAACCCATTATAAGTCCTTTTATAGAAATATTATTAAGTTATAAAAGCCCTAAGCAAATGGTGTTCCAAAGTTTTGGTAGAAATTTATAATAAACGATATTTTATAAGTTGTAATAAATTTTTAATAGTTTATCAAAAATTAAATCAATCTTGATATTATTTAAAATATTACTAGCTAATAGATTAGCTAGTAATGATTGGTTAAAAGTTTAAGTTAAAATATTTAACCTTGTTTAAATATTTTTCTAAAAATTGCTTTAATTTTAGCTATCATTGCGCTAAAAGGGCATTGGCTACCACCTAAAACTGGGTCGTTATTCATCTTATTCTCCTGTGTATATATAATCACTCATTACCGGTGTTAATCCGGCGTTTTTAATAGCATTTTTCATCTGTTCTACATCTCTGCTATCGCTGATTTGAAACTGTCCATCACCCTTATCCTCATCATCTTTGCCGCCATGCTCTCCGATTCCTACGCTTACTCCAGCTGAGACTTTAGTAATTCCTAAAGCCATAGCATTATCTCTAAAATATACACTTTCACGGCTACTTAGCGTAATATTAGCATATGGTAAAAATAGCCTATATGCAGCAATTACTTGAAGTAGTGCGCGCTCAGTTACATCACGTGGGTTTATACGATTATTATTAATAATTGGTCTAAGGCGTGGGACTGAGATAGAGATCTCAGCGTGAGGATATTTAGCTTGTATCAAACTAGCGTGTAATGCTGTACACATCGCATCACATCTCCAATCATCAATCCCAAGAAGCGCTCCAAAAGCTACACCACGCATTCCGCCTATTAATGCTCTTTCTTGAGCGTTAAATCTATATGGAAATACACGCTTATTACCACCTAGGTGAATTTTGCCATATTTTATTGGGTTATATGTCTCTTGAAATACAGTGACAAAATCAACACCACTAGCATGCAAAATAGCATATTCATCGCTATTTAGTGGATATATTTCAACTCCAACTATATCAAAATATCTCTTAGCAAGCTTGCAAGCTTTTGCAATGTAGCTTAGCGGGGTTTTAGTTTGAGATTCTCCTGTTAGGATTAGGATCTCTTTTAGTCCAGTTTTGGCTATATTTTCTAGCTCTTTGATTATATCATCTTCATCAAGCTGAGCTCTTTTTATATCGTTATTAACATTAAATCCGCAATAAACGCAGTTATTATCACAGTGATTGGCTATATATTGAGGTGTAAATAGATATATATTTTTACCAAAATATCTCTCTTTGGTAGCCTTAGCTTTAGCCACCATCTCTTCAAGATAGTTTGTAGCTACTGGGCTTAGTAATGCTTGAAGGTCATTTAAGCTTAGATTATCTTTAGATAGTGCTCGTTCTACATCAGTAGCACTAAATTTATCAAATTCCACATCATTAGCGGCTGTAAGCACTCTTTGCATTATATCGCTATTTATTTGCTCTTGGCCTTCTAGATACTCCATCGGATCTGTTTTTTGTATAAATTTCATCTACTGTCCTAAAAAGCCAGTTAATGGTGAGCTAGCACTTGCTTTATTTTGTACTCTACCAAGTCTAGCTAGATATGCATCTCGTCCAGCCTCTACGGCCTTGCCAAAGGCTCTAGCCATAACTCTTATATCTCCTGCGGTTGCAATTGCGGTATTTGCCATCACTGCAGCGCAACCCATCTCCATTGCCTCGCATGCTTGGCTAGGGCGGCCAATTCCTGCATCTACTATTATAGGTAGTTCGATCTCATCTATTAGAATTTGAATCATATCTTTATTGCTTAGGCCTTTATTTGAGCCTATTGGCGCAGCTAGAGGCATTATAGCTGCTGCTCCAGCATTTACCATATCACGAGCAGCTACAAGATCAGGCATCATATAAGCTAGTGGGATAAATCCATCACTGGCTAATAACTCTATAGCTTTTAATGTTTCATAATTATCTGGAAGCAAAAATTTACTATCTCTAATTACTTCTATTTTGATCATATCCCCACATCCTAGCTCTTTACCAAGGCGAGCAATTCTTAGGGCTTCATTAGCATCTCTTGCACCACTTGTATTTGGTAGTAGGGTGATATTTTTTGGTATGAATTTAGTTATACTAGCGTTTTGGTCTTGATTTACCCTTCTTATTGCTAGAGTGATGATTTGAGTTTTAGCCTCATCTATACAAGCTGATATTAGCTCAGGGTCAAACTTGCCACTTCCCATTATAAATCTAGAATCAAATAGCCTTCCGCCTAAATTTAATTTATCCATTATTTTCTACTTTCTTTATTAAAATATCTAAAATTTGATTAGCTTGATGCATAGCGCAAATTCCTACACGTGGTGCCATAAGGCCATTTCCTATACTAGCAGCACTCTTTAAATCTCCACATATGTATAGATTTTTAGCCATTTGAATGGTCTTTATCTCATCGCTTCTGCCATATCCTGCCATACCACTAGCTGCTACTATAGTTTTATTTTTTAGATTATTTATTAGCATTGCTTTAGCGCGAGGATTATCAAAGCATTCAGCCACTATATCACAGCTATTAAATACTGAATTTACATTATTTTCATCAAGTTTTATCGTCTCTATCTCTATAGTGACAAATGGATTTATTTTAGCGATTATATCTGCTAAGGCTTGGGTTTTATATTTTCCAATATCTTCTATGAAGTACTGTTGGCGATTTAAATTTGATGGATCAACAGTATCAAAATCAACTAATTTTAAATAACTCACTCCTACTCTTGCTAGTGCAATAGCAACACTACTGCCTAATCCACCAAGGCCTGCTACTCCTACTTTTGCGTTATTTAGTGCGTTATTTACCTCTGGGCTATTTCTAGCTGCCATCATCTCTTTTAGGCACTCATTTTTTGGTATTTGACCCTTTTTGATAAATATAACACTATCATTATCATTTAGTTTTAGATTTTCATTTGTAGCAAAACCTTTATAAATGGTGATTATATCATCACTAATGCCTAATTCAAGTCTTAAGTCTTGTAAATTATCAGAATTTACTTCTTTGATTATTGAGTTTATTTTTATCTTTTTCATAAGCGTGATTATAGCTAAAAAAGACAAAATGGCTATTAAATGCGTAATTAAATTTTATAAAATTTAAACTAATGATTATAAAAATTTGGCTAGAATTATTGGCTTATAATTATAATAAGGGCTAGGATATGTTTGATACAATATTTAGAGAGTACGATATAAGAGGAATTTATCAAAAAGATCTAAATGAACAAAGCGTCAAAGCAATAGGAATATGCCTTGGCAATGTGATGAAAGAGCGTGGAGTAAAGAGTGTAAGCGTAGGATATGATGCTAGAACATCAGCGCCTAATCTTTTTAATTATTTAGTTAGTGGATTAAATGCTGCTAAATTAGATGTTTATGATATTGGAATGCTTCCTACGCCTGTGGGGTATTTTAGTGTTTTTACTGATAAATTTGATGCAAATGTAATGATTACAGGTAGCCATAATCCAAAAGAGTATAATGGATTTAAAATTACTATTAAAAAAGATAGCTATTTTGGTGATGATTTACAAGCTTTAAGAGTTGCTGTAAATGAATTTATCGCTAGTGGCGAGGCGGTAAAAGATGATTTTAGAGCGGTTAAATTTGATATTTTAAGTTCATATGTGGATTTTTATGCTAAAGAGTTTGCTCACCTTAAAGGATTAAAAACAAAAATCATCTGCGATGCTGGTAATGGTGTAGCTGGTATAACTCTTGAACCAATTGCAAAAGCACTAGGACTAGAGTTTAATGTATTATATCCTAAGCCAGATGGAGAGTTTCCAAATCACCATCCAGACCCAAGCGAAGAAGAGAATATAAAAGAGTTAAAAGAGGCTTTAAATAATGGCTATGATTTGGGGTTTGGCTTTGATGGTGATGCTGATAGAATAGCAGTTCTTACACCAAAAAGAAGCATTAAAGGCGATGATTTAGCCTATTTATATGCTAAGAATATGAAAAATCCAAGGGTTTTAGGCGAGGTTAAATGTAGTCAAAATATGTATGATGAAATCGATAAAATCGGTAAAAGCTTTATGGGTAAAACCGGTCATAGCAACATTAAAAAAGCTATGAAAGAGTTAAATATAGATATGGCTGCTGAGGTTAGTGGGCATATATTCTTTAAAGAGAGATTTTTTGGTTTTGATGATGCAGTATATGCAATGATAAGAGTTCTTGAGCTTGTAGCTAATGGATTTGATTTAGATAGTGAGCTAGATAAATTGCCTAAGCTATACTCAACTGATGAGATGAAGATTAAAACCAATGAAGAGTCTAAATTTAAGATAATAGAAGCTTTAAAAGTTAGACTAAATCAGGCAGATAATGGACTTCCAAAAATTATTGATATTATTGATATAGATGGGGTTAGGATTAAATTCCAAAATGGCTGGGGGCTAGTAAGAGCGTCAAATACTACGCCAGTGATAGTTACAAGATTTGAGGCAAATTCACTAGAAAATATGCAAGAAATTCAAAATGGAGTAATTGCTCTAGTAGAAGATATTATGGCTAAAGAGATATGAGAAAAGCTCTGTGTATAATTAGTGGTGGAATGGATAGTGCAGTAGCTGCAAGCATTGCTAAAAGCGAAGGCTATGAGATTGTAGCGTTGCATTTTGACTATGGTCAAAGGACAATGGATAAGGAGCGTGAGTGCTTTGAAAAGATTGCTAGTAGTCTTGGGGTAGTGGATAAATTTATAATTGATGCTAGTTTTATAGCCAATATAGGTGGTAATGCACTCACTGATACAAATATTAAAATCCCAAAAAATTCTTTAGGGAGCGAGCCATTGCCAGCCACATATGTTGCTTTTAGAAATGGAGTTTTTCTATCCATTGCTGCAAGTATTGCTCAAGTTAAACAGTGTGAGGCTATATATATTGGCTTAGTTGAAGTAGATGGAAGCGGATATCCTGATTGTAGAATCGAGTTTTTAGAAGCGATGAATAGGGCGGTAAATTTAGGTACTGGGTGTGAGCTTGCTTTTAGAGCGCCGCTTATTGGACTTTCAAAGGATCAAATTGTCTCAACAGCTTATGAGCTAGGTGTGGACTTGGCTAATACTTGGAGCTGTTATGAAAATGGCGATATAGCTTGTGGCGAGTGTGATAGTTGCCTTTTAAGGCTTAAGGGATTTAAAGGGAACGGAAAAACCGATCCTATAGAGTATAAAATTAAATTTTAAGGATTAAATTATGTATCGTTTTGCGCCATCACCAACTGGTGATATGCATATTGGAAATTTAAGAGTTGCAATATTTAACTATATAGCTTCACTTCAAGATAAAAGCGGGTTTGTATTGCGTATCGAAGATACTGATAAAGAAAGAAATATAGAGGGCAAAGATGAGCAAATAATGGAGATTTTAAGGAAGTTTGGTATAAAGTGGGATACTCTATATTACCAAAGTAAAAATCTTAAATTTCATCAAGAATTTGCTGCTAGATTATTGATTGATAAAAAGGCATTTTTATGCTTTTGCGATGATGAAACATTAGAAGCTAAAAGAGAAGAGGCGGCTAAAAAAGGTATAGCATATAGATATGATGGAAGTTGTGAAAATTTAAGCGATGATGAGGTGTTAAATAATCCTCGTCCAGCAGCCTTAAGGTTAAAAGCGCCAAAAACTACGCAAAAATTTACTGATAAAATTAAAGGTGAGATAGTATTTGAACCAGAAAATATAGATAGCTTTGTACTATTAAGAGCTGATAAGACGCCAACATATAATTTTGCTTGTGCTATTGATGATATGCTTGAAGGTGTTACAATGATTATAAGAGGTGAAGATCATGTAAGTAATACACCAAAACAAAATTTAATTAGAGAAGCTTTAGGGTATACTCAAGAGATTAGCTATGCTCACCTACCTATAATCTTAAATATGGATGGTAAAAAGATGAGCAAAAGAGATAATAGCTCATCTGTTAGTTATCTTTTGCAAAAGGGCTATATGCCTGAGGCTATTGCTAATTATTTAATATTAATTGGCAATAAAACTCCATGCGAGATTTTTACTTTAGAACAAGCAGCTAGTTGGTTTGATATATCCAATATTTCACGCTCTCCAGCTAAATTTAGCGAAGAAAAATTAGCTCAAATTAACCGCGAACATATAAAGCTTGCTAGTGATGATAGATTAGTTGAGCTTGGATTTAGTTCGCCAGATTTAGCTAGATTTTATACTCAAGAAAGCAGCCTAATCCCTGAGATAATAGCCAAGATTGAGGCTATTAACGCTCCAAAAATTATCCCACAGCAGTGGCAAAAAGAGGCTGATGAGATTCGCAAAGTAATCTTAAATATGCAAATTCCTCATACATTTGAGGAGTTAAAAATTGTAATTGCTGATGAGACAAATTTAAAAGGCAAAGCCTTATTTATGCCGCTTAGATTGCTTTTGACTGGAGCTGAGCACGGTCCAGAGCTTAAGGATTTATATCCATTAATCAAATCAGATATCAAGGAGATCGTATCTAAATGACAATTGTATCTCATTTTATTATATCAGTAGTTGATATTTTAGAAATTATTATAAGGGCTTATACGTTTATGATTATAGCTGCAGCGCTTGTAAGCTGGGTAAGGCCAGATCCATTTAATCCAATTGTGCAGCTACTTTACCGTCTAACGGCACCAGCATATGGATTAATTAGAAAACTTAAGATTCCAACAGTATTTGGTGGAATTGATATAGCGCCAATTATTATACTGATTGCTTTGGAGTTTATAAATAGATTTGTATTAGGATTGCTTCGTGGGCTTGCTTATCAAATTTAGTCTATTTTTAACTTTTCTAGCTATTCCGCTTTTGGCTGGTGTGCCAAGCTATGAGAAGTTAAAAGTTGCACCAAAAGGATTGGCTAAGGATTATTATATATATAGATTTGCCAATGAAAAAAAGGCTAGCAAGGCTCAACTAAAGAAATTGCAAGGGCAGATTTTTCGCTATCAAGGTAGCATTAAAGCGCTTTTTGATAAGAAAATTGGCCCTATAAAAGAGAAAGTGGCTGATTGTTCTAAATATAATTTTAGCAATATTCATACTGCTAATTGGACATGTCAAAATATGGTTATAAGTGCTGGATTTATAAACTCTTTAATGCCTAGTCAAAGGGTGGATTTAGTAACACGCTTAAAAGCTAGTGGTTCTAAATTTGTAAATTATATTCAAGGATTTAATACAGCAGACCCACTAGCTTATTATATAGCAGTTGGTGATCCGGTTGGATATTTTAGGCACTACGCAGCGGCTAAAAATAAAGAAGAGTTTTTAAATACTCACATTCCAAGTGTAAAATTAATCACAAATAGCCTAAATCATTGGCAATTTAAATCAATTGTTCAAGACTCTGTAATTAATAAAAAAAATGCCAAATTTCGTAGTAGTTTATTAGGAGTTAGTGCTGAGCTACTCAATAGCGACATGGCATTTATATTTGGGTTGAATGCGATTTTATTGCATAATGAGAGTAGGGCAGTGGAGTTTTTTAAAGTAGCTGCTACAAAATCCAAATTTGCTAGCAATAAAGATAATGCTAATTTTTGGATATATCTAATTACTAAAGATGAGAATATTTTAGAACAGATTGCTAAAAGTGCCGATATAAATATTTATAACCTATATGCTAGAGAATTTACTAGTGGTGAAAAGATTAAAATAGCAGTACCAAGGCCAGCTACAAAAGAGTTATTAAAATATGATTATACCGACCCATTTACATGGCAACGCACAAGAGAGAAAGTAGCTAAAATGCCAAGCTCTGAGCTAATCTCATATGCATCAAGGTTTTATACTCAAAGCACCTTAGGTGAGTATAGCTATATAATGGAAAGAGCGCATAATCATAAAATTCACTTCTATCCGATGCCATTTATGGAATACATTGGCACAAAAGATATCAGGCGGCAAGCACTGATTTTGGCACTTGCTAGGCAAGAAAGTAGGTTTGTACCTAGTGCAATTTCTACATCATATGCGCTTGGAATGATGCAGTTTATGCCGTTTTTAGCTAAAGATATCGCCGCTAAACTTGAAATGAATAAATTTGATATTGATGATATGTTTAAGCTGCAAATTGCTTATAAATTTGCAAATTTTCATCTAGATTATCTAGAAAAATATCTTTACAATCCACTATTTATTGCATACGCATATAATGGCGGGATTGGATTTACAAAGCGAATGCTGCTGCGTGGGGATCTATTTGAGCGTAAGGGAGAGTATAGTAAATTTGAACCATTTTTATCTATGGATTTAGTACCGTATGCTGAGAGTAGGATTTATGGTAAAAAGGTTTTAGCTAATTATATAATATATCTTGCTGCTCTTGGTAAAAGTACCAAGATATCGCACTTTTTTGATAATGTTTTAATCCCTGAGTTAAGCGATGGATTTAGGCCAAAGGTAAGCTTTTAGGCTTGCCTTTGTTTGGTTTTTAGTTTTAAATTAATAAATTTATCTAGTATGCCAGTAGAGTGAGCGGGCGACTTTTTGAAAATTTAGCGTAGCTGTAGTGTTGTTATCTAGAGTGATATTTACGCTTAGGATATTTGATTTTTGAGTTGGAATAGTGGCTTTATAATAATTACTCCAAGGTATGGTCATTGAGACTAGAGTAGAGAGTTTATCATCTTTTTCTAGTTTAGTTAGTGTAGCATCAATTGAATTTATAGTTACAGATTTTGGGGTTAAATTTTGTGGATATATTGATACTATAAAGGTATCAAAATCTTGCATATCAGTAGTTAATTCTCCTTGATATATTGGATTTAAGTAGGTAGCAACTAGTAATATTTCAGCAGAGTTGTGTTTTTGCGTATAGGCTAATAATTCGTTTTTAAGATTGGCATCTGAATGAAGTGAGCTTTTTCCCCAGCAACCAGCTAACATCAATGAAATGATAAGAAAGGTGAGGTTTTTTAACATTTTTTTCCTTTTTTGCTAAATTATACCATTTATATGTTTAATCTTTAAATTATATTATATTTATTTTATTAAAATATATTTTGAATTTATCTAATAATTTACTTTTAAAAATCAATAGTAATTTAAGTTGAATTTAGATATATTTAATATTTTATGTTTTAAAAATATAATAAATGGAGAAAAATATGGAAAATTTATATGATGTGGTAGTCATTGGCGGTGGTCCTTTTGGTATTGCTTCAGTAGTTGAGGCTAAAAAAGCAGGATTTAAAAATGTTCTTCTTTTAGAAAAAGGCGATAATCACTCTCAAACAATTCGCAAATTCTACAAAGATGGTAAGCGTGTAGATAAGGTTTATAAAGGTTTAGAGAGTGAGACAAGAGGCTGTGTGGAGTTTTTTGATGGAACAAAAGAGAGCACATTAAATTATTTTGATAAATTGCTTGATGATGGCGATATTGAAGCAATTTTTAATGCTGAGGTTGAAAGTGTAAAAAAAGATGGTGATCTACTAATTGTAACTACAGCCAAAGGCGTGTATAAGGCTAAAAATGTAATGGTTGGTATAGGTAGAATGGGTAAACCAAATAAACCAGATTATAAGATTCCACCTTCATTAATTCAAGTTGTAAATTATAATTTAAATAATTGTAATTGCGGTGAAAAAATCATTGTAGTAGGTGGTGGAAACTCAGCAACTGAATATGCTGTCGATTTAAGAGGTTGCAATGATGTAACGTTAAATTATAGACGCTCTACATTTACTAGATTAAACGATATAAATCTAGCCGCTGTAGAAGATAGCGCAAGAGATGGCAAGCTAACTTTAAAATTA
>NZ_JAGCNF010000136.1 GCF_017646085.1 Campylobacter sp.
GGGATGTAAGCAGTGTAACTAATATGTGTGGGATGTTTGCTGGTTGCTATGATTTCAATCAACCGCTTAATAGCTGGAATGTAAGCAGTGTAACTGATATGAGTGAGATGTTTAGAGGTTGTAAAATCAATGATGAGAATAAGCCCAAATTTACTAATATGTAATGATTTGATGGATGATGATGAGATACCATTTTAAAGCTACTTGCTTTGGTGTCTTTATTTAAAGCTTAGCAAACGCTATAGTATTAGCTTTGCTAGGCTTGGCCGATTTAAATCTTTATCGTTTCTTTATCTTTATAATGAGAAATTGGCAATTGTGCTATTTATGAGCTTATATTAGCCTCTAGTTTTAAAGCTCTTTTATAAAGTTCTCTAAGCTTTGTCGTATATTCTCCGATTTTGCCACCATTTATCTCCTTGCCATCAGCTTTAATGACTGGCAAAAGGATTATAGTCGCAGCACTTATAAAGCACTCATCTGCATTATAGACTTCATCCATACTAAATTTTCGTTCTTCTATTTTCAATCCGATCTCTTTTGCTAAATTTAATAATCTTTGGCGTCTGATTCCTGGCAAAATTTCATTAGATAGCGGTTTAGTAATAAGTGTGCCATCTTTTATGATAAATGCACTGCTACTGCCAGCCTCAGTTACATATCCATCTTCTATCATAAAGCACTCATCTGCTCCAGCTATTGTAGCTTGATTTTTAGCATAGCATTGGCCTAGTAGTGAGATAGACTTTATATCTCGTCTTTTCCATCTGATATCTGGAGTTGAGATTATAGTAATTCCGCTTTTAGCCCCTGGATGTTCTAAGACGCTATCACTAAATGCAAAAGCCATAACTGTTGGCGTTATACCGCTTACAAAGCTAAAATCCCTTTGGGCTATACCACGGGTTATTTGGATATATAATCCTCCTTCTTGGAGTGAGTTTATTTGTATTAATCTATTTAATATAGTTTCAAATTCATTTGTAGCATATGGCAAGCTAAGATCAATTTCGCTTAAGCTCCTCTTAAATCTATCCCAAAATCCTTGCTTTTCTACCATTACTCCATTAATTACTGGCACAACCTCATAAATTCCATCTCCAAAGATAAATCCACGATCAAATATGCTGATTTTAGCACTATCTTTGTCTATAAAATCACCATTTAAAAAGACCTTTTGCATCGATATTAATACTGCCATCTATGCTCCTTTTTTAAATTTGAGATATTTTATCAGTTTTTGACTAATTTTTAGATATAATGCGTGGTTTAAATTCTATAAAAGATATGAAAATGGTAGAAAAGTTCAAACAATTTATATTTAAAAATCTATTTGTAGTCTCTAAGCAGCCAGTGCTTTTTCGTGATCTTTTAGAGGCTAATTGTCTATATAATGAAGGTATGCTAATTGATCCAGCTAAGCTAAATTTCCGTTATAGAAATCGTAGATTTTATGCTATTTATGCACTTTTTTGCTTTATTGTGCTAGCTCTTCTTGTGTGGATTTTGCATATATTATTTAGCAAATTTGAAGCTGATTTGCATATATCTGTTATTATTACAGTGATTTTGACTGCGTGCGTTTTTATTGGGTTTGATTATTTTAGGGTTTGGACTAGAAGATTAATTAGCCTTGAGTTGATTAAATCGGCTTGGAGTGTGCATTTTCCATACTTTCCATATGAGAAATATTCTCAAAAAATTGAGATAATATATAATGAGGCTATGAAACACGAAATATCACGCAAGGATTTAGAAAAGTATGTATTAGATAAGCTAGTTCATAGCATATCATCTAATAAGTAGATCACTTTGAGCAATTATCCTATCTTGTCTTTTAGCAATCTCTAAGAGTAGAAATTTAATTTTTATATCTTGGCTTAATATTCTATCTTCCATATTGTCGTAAAAGTAATATGGAAGCTTATTTACTTTTTTTTCTATCATCTCAAATCTAGTTGCGATAATATTTATATCTGAATTTAGCGCATCTTTGGCAGTAATTAGTTTATTTGATTGTTTAAGCGAATCGGTATAAACTTTAAGATTACTAAGTAGCGAGCTAATATCATGAAGATTTTTATAAATTTCAAGATAGCGCTTTAACTCTTTGTTTCTATCGCTTTGGGTAATTGTGTTGTGATAGCTAGTTAGGCTATTTGATATTGCATTAAGTTCGATGGTAAATCTGCCTTCTATAATACTACTGCTAAGGTTTTTAAATTTAGGCAAAAGCTTAATATATGTATCGCTTAGCTTTATCTCATTAGTATGGCGAAATAGTACAAATGCTACGACAAATGAGAGGATAAATCCAATTAAAATATCGATAATTCTAATATAAACTACATCAGCAGCATTGCCTAAAATTAATGAATACGCCATAGCAAAGGCGCTCATAAATGCTGCCATTGCATAGGCTGGTGGGAAGTTTTTAAAATAAAAGGCTAAGAAAATACAAATTACACAAAATAGAGCAAATAGATTCTCATTTACTACTATATGAATTAAAACAAATGCTAATGTAATGCCAATTAATGTACCTTTTATGTTAGCAATTCCAGTAATTTTAGTCATATAGGAGCTATCTTTGCTCATACTAAGAACGCCAATAGCAATCCATACACCATTATGCACATCACCAAAAGCTGCAATAGCTATTGCAATACTCACACCAATAGCTAGACGAAGAGAGTTTTGTACTATTGGATTATGTAGAGTTATATCTTTTATTGCCTTTTTTAGACTCTTTTTTTCTTTAAATTCAAGAGCAATTTTATCTTCACCGCCATCTTTTATTAATCTAAATTTAGAGTATAAAACCTCCAAAGAAGCCTTAAAAATCTCATAATTACTAACTCTAGCTAGCTCTAGGGCGTTAGTTTGGATATGGCTATTTTTATCGATAAAGATATTTTTTAGTTCGATTAAATTTGTGCTAATTTCGCTATTTAGTTCTTTTAATAAATTTGAATCTTTGATAGTTTTAAAATACCTTTGCATAGCTACAAGTAGGTGATAAATATCTTCTAATTTATATAGATAAAAAATTGCCCGTGAGTGGTGAATGATTAGGCGAGCATCTTTTATAGTGGAGCTTTTATGGGCAAATACTTTTTTAATCTCGTTGATATGCTCATCGCATTGCTTAGCTAAATTTAAAAATTCTTTATCATTATTAATATTTTTGCTCATATGTATTAAATCATCTAAAATTAATGTACAAGAGCGCTTTGTAAATTTACCATATGTTCCAAAGCGAGTAAGCCTAAAGGCAATAGCAATCATACTACCAACTATAAAACTCTGTAGCGCATGAGTTAAATCCCAATTTGATTGACTAGAAGCGATAATAGTAAGCAAACCTGTAGCATTTACAATTGTAAGTATTTTATTTAAATTTGCATTAAAAAGATTGCTAAACCCTACAACTATCATCCAAATTAGCGTAAAAAAGCAAAATAGCCAGCTAAATTTAAAAACAGTACTTACAAATAAAATTGCAAAAATTCCAAGTATAATATATAATAAGAAGTAGTAAATTTTAATTTTTGTGCTACCATCAAGAGAAGCTAAGAAAAATATTATCATAGATGAATTTGCAGCATATAGCATTCCTAAAAATCCACCAAAAAAATTCCCAGCAAAGCCGCAGATTAAGATTGATATAGTTGCCTTAATTGAGTAATTTAGCGCAAACCACGATGGGTCGTAGTGGTTTAGAAATTTAACCACTTTTTGCATTAGTCGCTCATATTATCTATAATTTGATTTTTGTATCTTATAAATTCCAAATCTTGCTTTAGTAGTCTATGTTCTTCTTTTAGTACATTTAGCTTGCTTTTTAGTTCGGCAATATCTTTGCTAGTATAGTAAATTTCATTACTAAAATATACTTTTGGTAGAGTAATTATAAGAATAATAAATAAAATTATATATCCAATAATTAATTTCTTAAAGCTTAAATTCTCTTCATTTTTAACTCTACGAGTGTTGCTTTGGAGTAGGTTTTCTTTATCAGTCATCTTTGCCTCTTGATATCAAAGATTCTCATTTTTGAACATGCTGACCTTGAGTTTGCCTTTATCTCTTGAGCGCTTGGTGTGATTGGCTTTTTGGTGATAATTTTGCCAATAGAATGGTTATTGCCACACTCACAGCGCATAGCCTCAGATGGACATATACAACTTGATTGCCAAGATTTAAATTTATCTTTTATTATTCTATCTTCAAGCGAGTGAAAGCTTATTATTGCTACTCTTGCGTGATTTATGGCTGAGTTTTGGATCGAATTTAATAACTCTTTTAGCACATCTAGTTCTTTATTTACCTCTATTCTAATTGCTTGAAATACTAAAGTAGCTATACTTACAGAGCGATTTTGTAAATTTGAATTGCCAATGATTTGGACTAGTTCTTTAGCTGAGCTTATTTCTTTATTTTGCCTAGCAATAATAATTTTATTAGCTATACTCTTAGCATTTGGTAGCTCACCATATTCGTAAAATATCTTTTCAAGTTGAGATTGACTATAATTATTTACTATAGTTTTTGCATCAAGCTGATTTGAGCTATCCATTCTCATATCAAGAATATCGCTTTTAAGGGCAAATCCACGTTCGTTTAAATCTAATTGAAGTGAGCTAACGCCGATATCAGCTAGAATGGCTCTTATATTTTCTTGTGGAATTTTTTGTAAAATTTGGCTAAAGTTGCTTTTGTAGATTTGAATTCTATCTGTATAATTTTTAAATTTATTCGTGCAATAAGAGATCGCCATATCATCTTGGTCGCAGGCTATTATTTTGATATTTGGCAGGGTATCAAGCAAAGCCTTTGAGTGACCACCATAGCCTAGTGTACAATCTAATATAACACCATCATTAATATCTTTAAAAGCTTCAACAACTTCGTTAAGTAAAACAGGAATATGGATAGAATTCAAAAGCTTGCCTTTAATAAATTTAGCAAAAATTTTATCATAAATTTGATGAATAGAGCCTTATAATTTGGTATAATATTGTAATTTTTGTGCAAATTTTAGGAAGAGTTATGAATATAGAGTATTCAATCAGCGAGATTAAAAAAATCTCATCATCGATGTTTAAAAAGAATTTTCTAGGTATTTTTCACGGCTCCATATCAGCAAGAATTGAGCATAATCAATTTGTTATTAATAAAAAAGATGCGATTTTTGATGGGCTAAATGATGATGATTTGACACTTTTATATTCTAAAAAAGATTATAGATGGAATGATGCAAGCATAGATGCTGATATCCATCTAAATATCTACAAAAATATAGCTGAGGCAAAATATGTCTGCTACTCAATGCCGCCATTTATTACTGCTTATAGCATAAATCATTCCTTTTTGGAGCCAAAAGATTATTTTGGCTATATGAGATTTGGTAATATTTTTATTTATGATCCAAAAAGATTTGATGATTGGTATGAAAGAGCACCATCAGAAATTTATCGCTATATGATAGAAAAGCGTACAAATATCGTAGTTATCAAAGGTTATGGAGTTTATCTTTATGAAAGAACTGCACATGATTTGGCTAAATCAATAGCACTTTTAGAAAATAGCTGCAAACTATTAAATTTTTCAAATGGATTTGCAAGTTGATTTTTGGGTAAATTAAATTTAATAAAAATTTGATTTTAATGCTGATTTTAAGGTAATTTAAAAGCAATTTTTGCTAAAATAAAGCCTTTAGAAAAAAGGTGATTTGATGATAACTTGGATGCAAAAACACAAGAAATATTTAGTTGTTACGATTTGGGTTAGCACCATAGCTTTTGTTGGTGCTGGATTTGTAGGTTGGGGTGCCTATGATATGAATACTAATCGTGCTAAATCCGTAGCCAAGGTTGGAAATAGAAATATTTCAATTGGCGAATTTCAACAAAAATATGGTACTATGTATGAGTATTATATCAATGCTTCTAATGGCAAATTTAGCAAAGAACAAGCCGAGCAAATGGGACTTGATAAGATTGTATTGCAACGATTAATCCAAGATAATATTATGTTAAGTTATGCTGATGAGCTAGGGTTAAGCATCTCTGATGAAGAGATAATTTTAGCTTTAATGAGTGATGCTAGCTTTTTGACTGATGGCAAGTTTGATAAAACAAAATACGAAAATGCATTAAAACAGGCTAGAATTTCACCAAAAGATTATGA
>NZ_JAGCNF010000137.1 GCF_017646085.1 Campylobacter sp.
AAATCGTAAACGTCTTGTCCGCCGTCTATCTCATAAAACTCCAATTCACAATAATTTTCGGCAACGTATTCTCTCACGGCTTGTTTTTCTTTATCTTCAACATCTTTGCCATAAACTGCAATCATAAATTCTTTATCTCTTACGTTGAGCTTTTCGGCAAGAGAAGTGAACGCTGTTACTTTATCATCTGCAGAAACTTGCATAACCTTGTCGGTAAAACCAATATATTGTCCCTTTTCAATCTCAACGCCGTCAATGTTTGCAGTTCTTATTGAACTGGTAATCATACCCGTTGTTACGTTTTGCATATCGCTTATCATGGCTTCTTTAATCGCTTCAGGGTCATCTAAAGGAAAGTCTAGCATAGAAAGAATTGAAGTTATCAAAGGCCCTATGAGTACTCTATATGGCTCAGAGGCATTAGGTGGCGTGGTAAATATCATCACTAAGAAGGTTAGCGATGAGTGGGGCGCTTCGTTTGGGCTAAATACTCTAATAAACGAAGATAATCAGTGGGGAAATTTATATGGATTTAATATCTACGCTGATGGTCCATTAATAGAGAATAAGCTAGGCGCTACATTTAGATATGCTCAAAGCTACAGAGAGAAATCAAATGTAATGTATAGGGATCAAAATGGTAAAGAAGTGGAAGCGGCTGATACTGAAAGTCCAACAAAGGCTAATAACTATAATATAGGCACAAGATTAAGCTATATACATGATGATGCAAATACATTTGTATTTGATATAGATTTTGCTAGAAATCATTTTGATAATAGAGAAGGGGAATATAGTAGCGGTCAAGTAGAAAAAGGGGGCTATGAGCCAACTATGGATATAGATAAGTTAGTAACCTATCTAACGCATGAGGGTGTGTATGATGGATTTACTATAAATTCAGGTATCCAGTATAACCGTGTAACTAATAATGGTAGAATAGTAGTAGCTAATAATAATCCATATAGCGGACAAAATAGAGATATCCTAGCTCAAGATTATATAGCTGATACTAAGGCTGTAATTCCAATTGGTCAAAGCAATATATTAAGCGTAGGAGCTGAGTATAAACTAGAAAAAATGCAAGACAAGATAGCTAGTCCAAGCAGATTTAGCCAGTATGCTATAGCGGCATTTGCTGAGGATGAGTATTCGATATTAGAAAATTTAAGATTAACACTAGGTGCTAGATATAACTACCATGAGACATTTGGTAATAATATCTCTCCAAGAGCGTATCTAGTCTATAATCTAAATGAAAATTTTACATTTAAAGGTGGTGTATCAACAGGCTTTAAAGCTCCTACAGCAAATAAGCTAATAGCTGGGGAGTATAACTATAGTGGTAAAGGCGCAATTCCAGTATATGGTAATCCAGATCTAAAAGAGGAGACATCGATAAACTATGAATTGGGTATGGGTTATAGCGATGATATATTTGATATGGCTGTAACTGGATTTATCACTGATTTTAAAGATAAAATTTCAAGCATATCATATAGTCAAGGTGATACAATTTCTAACATAGGGGTAACATGTAATTCAACTAGAAATAGATGCTCCCAAGCTATAAATCATGGTGAAGTGCAGTATATGGGTGTAGAAGTTAGCGCTGGTGTTAGACCTATTAGCGATATGAATCTAAATTTAGCCTATACATATCTAGATACTGAGATTAAAGAGAGCGATACTAAGGATAGCGTAGGCAAACCAGTAGATGACTCACTAAAGCACAACATCGTAGTTAAAGCTGATTATAGTATCAATAGTACCTTTACTCCTTGGGTAAAAGGCGAGTGGCAGATAGATAGATATATGGGTGATACTAATATAAATAGAGAGTATTACAAAGATATATTTTTAGCTTCTCTTGGCGTGGCTGTGGAGATTAATAAAAATTGGAATTTAAATGCTGGTATATATAATCTATTTGATAAAGATTTTACAGATGGATATGTAGATGGTGTAAATACATATAATAGAGTAGATGAGGGCAGAAGATACTATCTATCACTAAATGGTAGATTCTAAAAGATAGTAGGGCTAGTCCCTACTACTCATCTAATGTTCTTACTATTAGGCTATCTGGTAAATTTAGCTCATTTAAAATTTCAATCTCTTTTCTTCTCATCTGTCCATCATCGTTTTCATGATCATATCCAAGAATATGAAGTAATCCGTGAGTAAAAAGTAGAGCTATCTCTTCATCTATTGTGTGTCCTAGTTCATTGGCTTTAGTCATTGCTAGGTCTGTATTTATAACTATTGAGCCAATTGGAAAGTGTGGTATATAGTGTAATGGAAAGCTTAGCACATCTGTGGTTTTATCTATTTTACGCTCTTTTAGATTGATTTGGTGCATAGTTTGAGAATCTACTAGTAGCAGTTCTATATCAGCATTTGTGAGCTTTTGTGCGATTATATCTAGAATTTGGGGGTAGTTATCTTCACATATTATCATTTGTAACCTTTATAGATTTATTTAATAGTGAGTAGGTGGAGAGTTCTCCACCGAAGAATTATTTATAAGCTTTTATAGCAGCGTCTAGGATTGCTTCAGCTTTGCTAGCATCTTCAAAGCCTTTTACTTTTACCCATTTATTAGGCTCAAGCATTTTATAAGTTTCAAAGAAATTTTTAATTTTATCAAGTGTAGCTTTTGGTAGGTCATCTATGCTTTTAATGCTATCATATCTAGGATCGATTTTGCTTACTGGTACAGCTAGAAGTTTCTCATCCATACCGCTTTCATCTTCCATTACCAAAACACCAATTAAGCGGCACGGAATTACGCTACCAGCTTGAAGCGGATACTCATTAAGAACTAAAATATCAGCTGGATCACCATCATCAGCTAGAGTTGATGGGACAAAGCCGTAATTAGCTGGATAAAACATTGCTGAGTATAATACACGATCTACTACTACAGCACCGCTATCTTTGTCAATTTCATATTTAATATTTGATCCATATGGGATCTCAATTACTGCGTTTAGTTTATCTGGATTGCTACCAGCTTTGATTTTACTAATATCCATATTTATTCCTTAATCATAGTATTTAATAAATTTGCCATATCGCTAACGATCTCTTCAATTGTGCGTTCGCCATTGATATTGCGAAGTAGAGATTTAGAGCTATAAAAATCTCTAATCTCTTTAAGAGGGCCTAGATATACTTTCATTCTATTATTAAAGACTTCATCATTATCATCTGCGCCTCTAGCTCTGCCTAAAACCCTTTCTCTAGCTACATGTTCGCTTACATCTACTTCTATAACACCTGAGAGTTCTACATCATCAGTATTAGCTAGAACTTTATCAAGCTCCATCATCTGCTCAACGCTTCTTGGATATCCATCTATTAGGATATAATCAGTAGGGCTAGATTTAATAGCTGAGATTATAGTATTTACAACTACATCTAGTGGGACTAAATTTCCTTTTGAGATAAAGCTATCTATCAAACGGCCTAGATCGCTACCGCTAGCTACTTCAGCTCTTAATAGATCGCCAGTTGAGTAGTGGCTAAATTTATTATCATTTGTAGCGATTATGCTAGCATCGGTTGTTTTGCCGCTACCTGGAGCACCGATTATTAAAAATAGTTTTTTCATTATTTTTCCTTTTCTCTTAATCTTAAACCTAGATCCCTTAATTGATGAGTATCTACGCTACTTGGGGCTTGTGTCATTAGACAAGAAGCTTTTTGAGTTTTAGGGAATGCGATCACATCACGAATACTAGATGAACCAGTAACTAGCATAATAAGCCTATCTAAACCAATAGCAAATCCACCATGTGGAGGCGCACCAAAGCTAAGCGCATCTAATAAGAAGCCAAATTTCTCTTTTTGCTCTTCTTCATCAATTTTAAGAAGTTTAAAGACTTTTTGTTGAATATCATTTTTGTGAATTCTAATACTTCCGCCACCTAGTTCAACACCATTTAAGACAACATCATAAGCGATACTTGTGATATCTTCTAAATTTGGCTCGTCTGGATTATTTGGCATTGTAAATGGATGGTGCATAGCTGAGTAACTACCATCATCGTTTTGTTCAAACATAGGGAAATCTACTACCCATAAGAACTCAAGTGCTTTCTCATCTATAATTCCTAACTCACCAGCTAAGAAAATTCTAAATCTTCCCATATAGTCTAAAACTGTCTTTTTATCACCAATTCCAAAGAATACAACATCGCCAACTTTAAGATCACATCTAGATACAAGCTCATCAATTTGTTCTTGTTCAAAGAATTTAACAAGCGGCCCTTTTAATCCATCTTCTTTAACTTGGATAAATGCTAGACCCTTAGCACCAAATTTACGCACAAACTCTTCAAAGCGCTGCATTTGACGCTTACTAAAGATATTATCGCCATTTGGAACCTTGATAGCTTTGGCTCTATTTTTGCGTGGATCTTGTGCTGGAGTGCTAAAAATTTCATTATTTGATTTAGCAAATATATCTATTACATCAACCATAGCTAGATCAAATCTAAGATCTGGCTTATCGCTACCATAAAGCTCCATAGCATCTTTATAGCTCATTCTTCTAAATGGGGTTTGTATCTCGTGCCCACAAGCTGCAAAAATATCTTTTAATACCTCTTCACCAACTTTAATCACATCTTCTTGATCGCAAAAACTCATTTCAACATCTATTTGAGTAAATTCTGGTTGGCGATCGGCTCTTAAATCCTCATCTCTAAAACATCTTGCAATTTGAAAATATTTATCAAATCCAGCACACATTAAGAGCTGTTTAAATAGTTGTGGACTTTGAGGAAGTGCGTAAAACTCACCAGGATGTACACGACTAGGAACTAAATAATCTCTAGCACCTTCTGGTGTAGCACGAGTTAGCATAGGAGTCTCAACCTCTAAAAATCCAAGTCTATCAAGTGCATTTCTACAAGCTATGCTAGCTTTAGAGCGAAGTTGGAATTTATTTAGGCTCTCTTCGTTTCTTAAATCTAAAAAGCGATATTTTAATCTAATATCTTCACCAACATTATTATCGCCAACTACAAAAGGTAGTGGAGCGCTCTCATTTTCGATGATTAGCTCATCTATTACTACTTCGATTTGGCCAGTTTTTAGCCTTGGATTTACTAATCCTTCGCCTCTAGCTCTTACTTTTCCTTTGGCTCTTAAAACATACTCATCTCTAACTTTTGAAGCTATATCATGAGCTGATTTGCTATCTGCTGGGTCGCATACAAGCTGTATAAGTCCGCTTCTATCACGTAGATCTATAAATATAACGCCACCGTGGTCACGATATGAATTTACCCAACCACATAGACTCACGCTTTTACCGATATCTTTTGCGTCTAAGTCGGTGCAGTAATGACTCCGCATATTAATCCTTTCGTTTATAAAAAATCGCCATTATACATTAAATTTTATAAAATTTTTATTAGAGATTTTTATTACTAATTAACTGAAGTTAAATTTAGGCTTTTAGATATACTTTATATTATATTTTTTTGTGTAGAATTTTGATTTTTGGAGAGTATTATGTCTGAAATTCATAAAAATATAAATACCATAGCAATTACAACAAGAGATCCAATAGAGCAAAAAGATTCTTTAGTAAAGATTATAAAAATTATTAAAAGTCGCTCAATTGATGTTATATTTGAATCACATGTAGCTAGCAGTCTTGGTGTGCAAGGATATGAGTTTGATGAGTTAACTAAAATATCTAAAGTTATTATCTCTTTAGGTGGCGATGGTAATTTTATTGCTACATGTCGCAAAGCAGCTAGGAGCGGAGTTTATGTATATGGTGTTCATACTGGGCATCTTGGCTTTTTAACTGATTCAACTTTAGATGGATTTGGTGGATTTTTAGATCAGTTTTTAGCTGGAATTTATGATATTGAGCGTCCATATATGCTTAGGGCAAATTTTAATAAAAATGGTAAAATTACTACTAAACTCGCCTTCAATGATATAGTTTTAATGCGCAAAAAGATAGATACCACTTCGCATATTGATGCATTTTTAAATTCAAAACACTTTAATTCATATTTTGGTGATGGGGTGATAGTTAGCTCTGCGATGGGCTCAACTGCATATAATATGAGCGCTGGTGGTCCGATTATATATCCACTTTGTGATGCTTATAGTGTTACTCCAGTTTGTTCTCATAGCTTAACTCAAAGACCGCTTGTCTTGCCTAAAGAGTTTGGGCTAGAGTTTAGAAGTAATGATGATGTAGTAGTGCTAATAGATGGCCAAGATAGATTAGATTTAATTGAATTTGATAGTGTTGATATTAGCGTAAGTGATATTAGGGTGAATTTGCTTAGACATCAAGGGAGAGATTACTTTGGTGTATTAAAAGAGAAATTAAGATGGGGGCATCAGTGATAGAGAGACTTTATCTAAAAAATTATTTAAGTTTTGATGAATTAGAGCTAAAATTTAATAATGGACTAAGTGTATTTACTGGTGTTAGCGGTGCGGGTAAAAGCGTTTTGATGGGAGCTATTTTAAGTGTTTTTGGCTATAAAGATAGTGAGGCTAGACTCATTGAGGCTGATGTAGATTGCAAATTAGGATTAGATGAGTTTGGGATCGAAGAAGACGATATAAACTGCTTTAAGCTTTTAAAAGATAAAAGTACAAGATACTTTATAAATAATCAATCAATATCTAAAAAAAATTTAAATTTAGTAGCTAGCCGCCATTTAAAATATCTAAGTGCGAAGGATATTACAGAGTTTGAAAATTCTAGATTGCTTGGACTTTTAGATATTTTAGCTAGTAAAAAATCTAAAAATC
>NZ_JAGCNF010000138.1 GCF_017646085.1 Campylobacter sp.
AGAGATGGTGAGAGCAATAGATCATCTAATCTAGTAGATATACTAAATCAAGGTATTAAATGATAGATAGGCGAAATCTCTTTGCTAAATTTAAGCAAAGAGAGCCTAGACTTATTGCACCGCCATATTTTAGCGGAGAGTTTGATTGCATTAACTGCCATGCGCCTTGTGCGTCTAGTTGCCAAAGAGAACTTTTAGAGTTTGATGATGGTAGAGTTAAATTTAACCAGTATAAGCTTGGTTGTAATTTTTGTAAAGAGTGCGCTATAGCGTGTGAATCTATAGGTAAGAGCGTGTTAAATTTGACTTATCCGGCTAAAATAAATGCAAGCGTAGAGATAAATACAGCTACTTGCTTGGCTTGGAATGAGGTTATATGCTACAACTGCTTAGATATTTGTAAATTTAGAGCCATAGAGTATCTAGGAATGTTTAGGCCTACTGTTAATGATAGTTGCGTAGGGTGTAGTGAGTGTGTAAGCGTATGTGTAAATAACTCAGTAATTGTAAGGGGAAATTGATGAGATTTTTTGTAGTTTTATTTATGGCTATTACATTTTTATGGGGTAGTTTTGAGCTGAAATTACCTGCAAATGCTGTAAGTGTCAAGCTTGATAAAGATAATCTATTAATAGGGCTTGATAATGGCGAGCTTTATAATTATAGCATAAAGACTCAAGAGCTAAATAAGATGATAGATCTACCAAAGTTCTCAAATTATTTTGATAATGATATAGCACCAAAGATTTTTAGTATTGACAAACTTGGTGATGTGGTAGCCATTTTGTATGAGAGCGATAATGGAACCAAGTCGCTTGGTATTTTAGAAAATGGAAATTTAAAGAGCTTTAAAATGCCTACTGATGGAGTTAAAAAGATATTTTTACTCGATAGTAATCATGTAATTTTTGTTACTTTAAGTAGTGAGGTTGAGTATTATAACTTCAAAGATGGCAAGGTTGTTTTTGAAAATAAGCTGACTACTTCGAGTACTGGTGATGCTGCATATGATAGGAAAAATGGTGTTTTAGCTATTGGGATTGAAGGTGGTGTGATATTTTATTTTGATACTAAGCTAAAAAGAGTAGTAAAACAAGTTAATGCACAAAAAGATACAATCTATAGCGTTGGTATTGATGGCAAATTATTAATTAGTGGTTCTGCTGATAAAAAATCATACTTTAATAATGGTTCAAAAGAGTTTTATTATGAGGCTAAATTTTTAGTATATTGTGTTGGAATAAGTAGCGATAAGGGAGCATTTAGTACAGAAAATAGTGTAAAAATTATTGATAAAAATGGTGAAATAATTAAAAATATAGAGTATGATGGAGCTTCATTAAATTATCTAATTTTTAGTAATGATTATTTGATTGGCTCAAGTTATGATAATAAGATATATTTTTGGAGTATAAAATGAATAATATCTCAAGCGTAGTAATTACCTTGATGGATGCTAAATTGAGCGATGAGGTAGTAAGTAAAATTAGCACCATTCCAAACTGTGAAGTTGCCGCTAAAGAGAATGATAAGATAGTGGTATTGATAGAATCATCTGATTTAGATGGCGAACTAGCTACATTTAGAAGCCTAGAGCATATAGAAGGCGTTAGCACTGTAGCAATGATATATAGCTATCAAGACTTAGATAATGATATTTCCAAAGCTAATTCAAATGATATTGGTGAAATAGTCCGTAAAATAGATGAAATGGATGTTAAAGATATAAAATATAATGGCAATCCAAATATTTAACTTACTTAAATAGTTTTAAATCAAATGGCGGAATTTATCCGCCAAAATCAATTCTACTTAAAAAACACCTTTTTTAAATATAATCCATTTGGCGGAGCTGGCATTTTAGTTAATGGTTTTTGAGATTTGTGAAGCTCTATGAATTCGTCTAGTTTTTGATTGCTGCTCGCAGCTTTTATAGCGTTTGCCACCATTAATCTGACTTGGGCTCTTAAAAATCCATTGGCTTTAAATTTTATAATAGTTAAATTTGGCTCATCGCTATATCTATTTATGCTAAATGCAGATTTTTGAATTTGATATGCGTATGCTTTATATATCTCTCTAATAGTTGATTTTTCTCCACTTCCAACCTTATAATATGGTTTAAAATCTTGCCTACCAATAAAGCAGGTCAGTGCTAAATTTAATCTTTTTAAATCTAAATTTGGATAAAAATATACAAAATCACTTAAAAATGGCGATTTATTACCATGATAAATTATATATCTATACTCTCTAGCAGCTGCGCTAAATCTAGGATGAAAATCTTTATCTACAATCCATATATCCTTAAGGCTAATATAAGGGCTAAGATGACGATTAATTTGCTCTTTTAACCTATCTAAATTCCAAAAATCACCACAATTCACAGTTGATATTTGGTTTAATGCATGAACGCCTTTATCTGTTCTAGAGCCAGATAACACTGGTTCATAAATTCCTACATGGCTTAAAGCTTCATTGATAGCATCTTCAACGGCTTGGACATTTGGTTGAGTTTGAGAGCCGCTAAATTTAGATCCATCGTAGCTATATTTTAGAGCAATTTTCATTAGTATTTTTTAACCACTTTCTGTATAAATGCTGCTTGGCTTGCTAAAAATGTAGTTGCAAATATAAGAGGAATTCCATAAAATGGATACTTAGATAGTAACAAAATTGCAGTAAAATATGTCGCTAAAACAGCGAATATTCCAATATATATCATACCTTTTTCATATCTATATGTAACAATTCCAAAGCTTAGAGCAAATAGTGTACTAGCTAGAGGAAATAGGGCTATAAGGCAGTATATTGTAAGGTTTTTAGCAACTTTTGGGTCGCTACTGGCTTGTTTCCAGTAGTTGGATATGCTAAAATTATCGTTAGAATCATCTTTTATATTAGAACGAATTGTTAGAAAATCATATTTTGAGATATTCCATTTATTATTTTTAATATCATAGATATAGCCATCTTTTAAGATTAAATTTAGCCTTGCATTTTCATTTGTGATATCACCACTGCTAGCAGTTATAAATCTTTCACTCTCCTTATTGTGATTGTATAAAACAATATTTTCATATTTTGAGAGATTCTCATCTATATTTTGCTTATCTATAAAGACCATCCATTCGCCAAATCTTTGCCCAAATTCGCTAGGTTTTATATTTAGACTTAATTTTGTTTTTTTATAAGATACAAAGTTATTATTTAAATTCATTGCTGTTGGCATTGCAACAAGGGCGATAAATAGTAATGCAGCTGAGATCATAGCTGAGATTTTTAGAAAAAATTTAGCTATATCTTTAGGGTTATATCCTAGGGTAAAAATTACAATACTTTCATTCTCCCTTGAAAGACGAAAAAAACTCATCGCTAGTGAAACAAAAAAACCAATTGGAACAGTAAAAAGTATGATTTGAGGAAGCATAAATAGATAAAGTTTGATTAATTCTAAAAAACTAATATCTATATAGCTAGTAATTCTAGCAATCTGAATAAAAAATACAATCGAAACGATTAAAAATAGCGTCGCAAATAGTGAGGCAAAAGTAGATAAAAAACTACTAAAAAGATATCGATTAACTCTATTCATATCAATCCTAAATTTATATTTGTAAAATTCTTAAGGCTTGCAGCAACGATAAATCCGCCAAAAAGTGCCGGAATAAATGCAATGGTTTTATCTTTTATAGATATGTGGATAAAAAGCTGAACTAATGCCCCTAAAAATAGAGCCACAAATCCCCACTCAAGCCCTAAAATCTCCACCATCGAAGCGATAAAAATGCTATCAGCCTCACCCATTGGTTCTAAAATTTGATGGCGTGGGCGTAGCATTAGAGTGCTTTTTAGTATTATCATAATACCAATTATGATAAATGAGTCTAAAATATTGTTAATTTGAGTTATAGAAGCATATAATACAGCCAAAAAATACC